>JAIPFY010000045.1 GCA_021736385.1 Spirochaetia bacterium
TACTCAGCCCCGATGACATACCCTTCGGTATTGGGAAGCTTCTGATAGATCTCTTCGGTGATGAAGGAGACGAACGGATGCAGCAGTCGCATGGATTGGGCCAGCAGGTCAAGCATCAGCGAGAGAGCTCTGTTCTGTTCCTGGATGTCCGTGCTGTAGAGCGAGCCCTTCGAGGCTTCGATGTACCAGTCACAATAATCATTCCAGAAGAACTCATAGACCGCCTGAGAGGCATCGTTGAATCGGTATACGGACATTGCCTGAGCTACCGGAGCTGCAGTCTCATTGAGCCGATGATAGATCCACTGATCGACCACCTTCAATTCGACATCCTCAAGGGGAACCAGCTCCTTCCCCTCCAGATTCATCAGCAAGAAGCGTGCAGCATTCCAGATCTTGTTCGCGAACCTGGAGCCGAACTTGAAAGACTCCATATCGATCTGGATATCCTGTCCCTGCGCTGCGAGGAAGCAGAGGGTGAACTTCATGGCATCCGCTCCATAGATGTCGACGACCTCCAGCGGATCGATGCCATTGCCCAGTGATTTGGACATCTTCCGTCCCTCACGGTCACGGACAAGACCAGTGATGTAGATATCTCGGAAGGGGACCTCCCCCATGAACTCAAGACTCGCCATGATCATCCGTGCGACCCAGAAGAAGATGATATCATAACCTGTCACCAGCGTGCTTGTGGGGAAGTAGTGCTTCAGGTCCTCACTCTTCTCCGGCCATCCCAGGGTCGAGAACGGCCACAGCCAGGAAGAGAACCAGGTGTCAAGGACATCCTCCTCCTGTCTGAGATGTGTTGACCCGCAGGCACTGCACTGTGCAGGGTCTTCCCGGCAGACCATCATCTCACCACACTCCTCACAGTACCAGACAGGTATGCGGTGCCCCCACCATAACTGACGACTGATACACCAGTCACGGATGTTCTTCATCCAGTGGGTATAGGTATTCTCCCATTTCTTCGGATAGAAGACCACCTCCTGCTCTTCCCAGGCTGAGAGAGCCTTCTGGGCCATGGACTGCATCCTGACGAACCACTGCTCGGAGAGAAACGGCTCTATGACGGTGTTGCAGCGATAGCAATGACCGACCTGGTGGGTATGATCCTCTCTGCCGACGAACAGCCCCAGTCCCTTGAGATCATTGACGATCAGCGTCCGTGCCTCAGCGACCGTCAACCCGCGGTAGGGTGCAGGGACGCTGGAATTGAGGGTACCATCGGTATGGAGGATGTTGATCTTTTCCAGATCATGCCGGTTCCCGATGTCCCAGTCATTCGGATCATGAGCAGGGGTGATCTTGACCATACCGGTACCGAACTCCATCGAGACGTAGGGATCGGCAATGATCGGGATCTGTCTGCCGGTAAGGGGAAGATCGATCATCTTCCCAACCAGATGTCGGTAGCGTTCATCCTCCGGATGTACGGCGACAGCCACATCGCCGAGCATGGTCTCCGGACGCGTGGTGGCGATCTCGATGCTGCCCGACCCATCAGAAAGCGGATAGGTGATATGGTACATGTGTCCGGCAAGCTCTCTATGTTCGACTTCATCATCAGCCAGTGCCGTACCGCAGGCCGGGCACCAGTTGACCAGATAGTTCCCTTTATAGATCAGCCCTTTCTCATACAGGGCGACGAAGACCTCGCGAACAGCCTTTGAGAGTCCCTCATCAAGGGTGAAGCGCTCTCTATCCCAGTCACAGGAGGCACCGATCTTCTCAAGCTGTTTCGATATGATCGTATGGTGCTGATCCTTCACGTTCCAGGTCTCTTCGACGAAGGCTTCACGACCGATCACATGGCGTGAGGTGCCTTTCGCCTGCAGCTGTCGTTCTACGACATTCTGGGTAGCGATACCGGCATGATCGGTGCCGGGTACCCACAGGGTGGGATCCCCGAGCATCCTGTGGTATCGAATGAGGATATCCTGCAGGGAGTTGTTCAGTCCATGTCCCATATGCAGGACACCGGTCACATTGGGAGGTGGGATGACGATCACGAATGGAGGACGTGAAGGATCATCTTCTGACGGCTGTGAAGGCTTGAACATGCCTCCTTCCTTCCACTGTGCGTAGATCCTGTCTTCAAAATCCTTGGGGTTATATGCCTTTGCCAGTTCAACAGCTTTCATCTGATCATCACCTCTGTACACCATCTATTTTTCGCTTATACTATCAAAATCTCCTTCGATATACAACAAGGACACTACAGACATTCGCCCTGGAAACCCCTAAACCCAGCTCTTTTGTATCCCATGGGATAGTGAGCCCTGCAGAGAAGATAGCTTTGCTGAGCAGCTGTGCATCAGAGCCCTCCGCCCGGGCTCATACCGCAGGGGATCCCTCATGGTTGAGCATGTACGCTAACCATCTGTGGGCTCTATGCGCGCGCTGCTGGAAGTGATATGATACCATCCATGAAACCTACGATACACCTGCTAGTGCTGGCAGCACTGCTGATCACAGTGACTCCTGCAATCTTCTCCAGTGAACAGCAGCCTCTGAGTGATGCAGAGCGCGGTGAGCATCTCACGGTCAAGGTCATGACCCTGGGACAGGGAGACCCGGTCTATGTCTGGTTCGGTCACATCGCACTGATCGTAGAAGACGGCATCACCGGAAGATCGATCATGTTCGATTACGGGGTGTTCGACTTCGAACAGGAGAACTTCTACACCAATTTCGCCATGGGCAGGCTCTATTATCGTGTCATGGCTTCCTATGCACAGCAGCGCATCACCTATGCGCTGGACGAGCGCAGGAACACCTCGATGATCACCCTGAATCTCTCTCCGGCACAACGATACCGCATCTATGCCTTCCTGCTCGATAATGTACGACCGGAGAACAGTACCTACCTCTATCACCACTACAGGGATAACTGCTCTACGAAGATACGCGATGTCATCGATATGGCTGTTGACGGGCAGTTCCAGCAGTGGGCTGATCAGGTCCCGTCCCCCTACTCCTATCGTGAACATATCCGCCGCTATACCGGCGGACATCTGCTGATGGATTTTGTGCTGAACTTCCTGCAGAGCGGCAGGATCGATCAGCCGATTTCGCTCTGGGATGAGATGTTCCTTCCTGACAGGCTCGAAGAGGCTCTCAGGTCATTCTCCTATATCGATCAATCAGGCAGCCAGATCCCGATCGTCGCCTCCCGTGAAGTGCTCGGGACCTTCGATGAACGGCCGGCAGTCCCTGAGGAGTGGCAGCCCCACTGGCCTGCAGCTCTGCTGCTCGGGAGTGCTGTCGGACTGCTGGGGATGTTCCTGCACCTCAAGTTATGGATACACGGGCTTGACCCGATGAGAAAACACAGACATATCCTCGCAGGGCTCTTCGATCTGATCATGGGACTGATCGGGGGGACCCTTGGCAGTGTGCTTCTGTTCATGCTGTGCTTCACCGATCATGATGTGACCTTCGGCAACACCAACGTGCTGCTGCTGCATCCGTTGCTGCTGCTGCTCATTCCGCTTGGCATCATGCTGATGAACGGCAGCACTCGTGCCCTTACCCTGATCGATATCGTTTGGGGAGTATCAGCACTCTCTGGTATCTTGTTGATAATCCTCAAGATATTCGCTATAATCTCACAGCATAACCAGCTGTCTGCCGCCCTGATCATTCCGTTACTGGTAGCCATGGGGCTCCCCCCCATAGGTATAGCGATCAGAGCCCGGCGCCACAAGGAGCAACAGAATGAACCATGAACGAGTCGCAGTGATCGGCGCAAGTGCCAAACCTGACCGATATTCCTATAAAGCTATCGACCTGCTTGCCAGATACGATCACACGCCGGTACCGGTATCGGTCAGAGATACCGAGATCCTCGGTCATACAGCCTACCCCTCTGCAGAGAAGATCGAGGGAAAGATCGATACGGTCACCTTGTATGTGAACCCCAGGATCCTCTCTACCATGGTCGAGGAGATCGCTGCACTGAACCCCGCACGGGTCATCATGAACCCGGGGACCGAATCCGCCGAGGCAAGAGCGTTCTTCGAACAGCGGGGCATCAGGGTCATCGAAGCCTGTACGCTGGTGCTGCTGAAGACCGATCAGTTCATGAGCGTCTAGCAGGTCATGCTCGATAAGAAACGGCACACCCTCACCTTCGATCGCATCGCTGAGGAAAAACAGCAGGCTGTGATCGACGCCGCTGTGAAAGAGTTCGCTGCCAACGGATTCAAGGCCGCCAACATCAACACCATAGCAGAACAGGCAGGGATCAGCGTCGGTTCCATGTACAGTTATTTCCCATCGAAAGAGGCGCTGTTCCTTACGGTCATCGACCGCGGCGGCAGGATCCTGCAGAAAGCACTCAAAGAAGTCGTCGAATACCCAGGTGATATCTTCGACAAGTACGAACAGATGCTGCGGGTTTCCATCTCGTATGCGAAAGCCTATCCCTTCATGAACCAGATCTATCTTGAGCTCTCCACAGAGGGACTCTCACATCTGGCAGCAGAGCTGACGATGAAGGTCGAGAAGATGACCGTCACGACCTATGAGACACTGCTTGCCGAGGCTGAGGCCTCAGGGGTGATCAAGAGCAGCACCCATCGCCAGGTACTGGCCTTCTGCCTCGATAATATCGCCATGATGATCCAGTTCTCTCATGCATCGAACTACTACAAGGAACGCATGCAACTCTTTCTCCCTGATGATAAGGTACTTGACGAACAGGAGATGATCGATGCGCTGCTGCAGATCCTCAGGTTCGGGATCGATACGAGAACTCCCTAATAGGGGCTGTGCAATGCAGTCTCGATGTGAAACTCCTCGAAGCTCTTCAGCTCTGCCGTTGCGTTCGCCACCAGGTTCACCACCGAACTTCTGGCGTTCCGGTACGAGATGACCTGCGTGTTATAGGAGGCCGTGGGCTCTGAGAGTCGCTGTTCGTTCTCCTGCAGTGCTTCGATGGCTGCAACAAGTGAGACAGTGATCTCCATCACCTGTGAACGGGTCAGCGCGATGACCCCCATCTGCATGAGACGGTCGAGTTCCAGATACCGCTGCTGCTCTGATCGAAGAGCGCACAGCTCCAGTCCCTGCTGTCCGGGGAGTGCACTCTGGAGGTCCCTGCCGATCTGAAACAGATCCTCATCCACACTTTCAGTCAGCTGGCTGGCCAATCCCGTGAGCAGCTCATAGCGCTCTTCGAGGATCGTGCAGATCTCCTGCTCCAGGTCACTCAGACGCTTCTCACGCTGTATCAGACCGTTTCTACTGACGATATAGACCATGCCGATCGCGAGGATCACGACCATACCGTTCACCAGGATGCGCAGCCAGAGCGGCTGCTGATTACGGGTATTCATCTGCGGTACTCCTTACATCCGGTCTATCGTATCGGTAAGGACCTGATAGACACGCAATAGACTGTTGATCGTTCGGACTGTGACCCTCTTCATATCAGGGGCATCCCTGAAGGCATAGATCTCCTGCAGGACCTCTGTTTCGACTCCGTAGAGCTCAGCTGTCAGGGCTGCGGTGATCGGGCTGGCTTCGCTGCCGGCTTCCGCGAGCCGGCTCTCATCTTTGAGCCTGATCATCGCACGGAAGAGGGTGTCCTGTTTTGCACACCAGCGAGTGAGATACTCCTGTACTGCCGAGGTCTTCCCGTCCATGATCAGCAGTATCTGGCGCAGGGCTCTGATGGAACCGCGCAGTCTCTCCTCCACCTGATGGCGATACTGACTCCTGTCGATGAGCAGGAGCGAAAGCAGGTCCTCTCCGCACAGCAGTTTCATCGTCTCCCTGATCTCCAGATACTCTACCGGATAGATATCGGCAGATCGCTCCAGCTCTGATTCCGAGAGGATCACCGTCTGGATACGGTACTGCAGGGCGATCCGTCTGAATGGTACGGTCAGACGATCGAGGGTATCGACCGCTTCACTGCTGAGTACCAGGAACAGATTGATATCTGACAGTCCACAGATGAAGTTTCCCTTGGCTGCACTACCGTAGAGCGCAGCCATCCGTATATCTTCGGGAAGATATACCTTATGCAGTATCGCCATCACCTGTTCGACCCCTTCTGCGATGAAGAGGTCTGGTCTCTGTTCTTTCATCTTCTATCTCCTGTTCCTCTGATTATACAACGATACCTGCAGTTGTATACAACTACAGGTATCATTATGGTTCGGAGTGTTTCGTATCGGTTATATACGACTATCGTACTATATGAGTACCTTTCTCATTATTGACCGCATCATAGAGGTTCTGGGGGTTCGTGATCACTCCCATGTTCCCTGACGCCTCAATAAAATCGACGATCGCCTGCATCTTGGGCAGCATGCTGCCCGGGGCGAAATGTCCTTCGTTCATATACTGTCTCACTTCGGCCACAGAGACAGTATCAAGGCTCTTCTGATCTGGTTTGCCGAAGTTCAGACATACCTGTTCCACCGCTGTCGAGATGACGAACAGGTCAGCCTTGAGTTCCTTTGCCATAAGTGCAGCTGCCAGATCCTTGTCGATGACCGCTTCGGCTCCAGTGAACGTACCATCTTCATTGACGGTCACCGGTATGCCGCCGCCGCCTGCGGCGATGACGATCACCCCGCTGTCGAGCAGGGTCCTCACCGAGTCGAGTTCGATGATATTCTTCGGCAGCGGAGAGGCGACGACCCTTCGGTAGCCTCTTCCTGAATCCTCAATGACATTCCATCCATCGGTATCCCGATGGTATTCAGCATCTTCTCTGGTCATGAACGTGCCGATGGGTTTTGATGGGTTGATGAACGACTGATCATCCTTATCGACTTCGACCTGGGTGACCACCGTCGCAACCGGTCGGTTGATACCGGCTTTGATGAACTCATTATGCAGCGCCATCTGGAGATTGTATCCGATCGCACCCTGCGTATCAGCAACACAGGAATCGAGCGGGACCGAGTGGAGGATCCTTCTGGAGAACTCTGCCCTTCTCAGGATGAAACCGACTTGCGGTCCATTGCCGTGGGCTATGACGATCCGGTGTCCCTCAGAGGCCAGCCGGACGATGTGCTCTGCAGTCTTGCGTGCTGCTTCATACTGGGCAGCGACTGAGACATGCTTGGCATCTTCGATCAGTGAGTTCCCCCCGATCGCTATGACTATCAATTTTGTATCTGGCATATAATGCTCTCCTTGCCAAAGATATACGTATCATGCTGTGCTATGCAGTACTAGTATTATACCCGCTATGCAACATAATGCAACAACTATTTTTTAAAAACATGATGGTTCCTCTGAAGGGCTGACTACCCTGTCCTCTGTGGACCGTGTTTCCCACAGAAGCAGAGGAAGCTGTCTCCGGCGGGATACAGATCCCCATACTGTCTGTGTATCTTTCTGGCATGGAAGACTTTAACACAGTGTATCAGTTTCCATCAGTCGTCATCAGCTGTTTGACTATTTCCAAAAAATCGGCTATGGTAGCCGAAATCGCATGTCGGATGCATGCACAAATCGGTCTTTGCAGGAGTCAAACGCTCATGAGTCAGATTGAACGAAAAACGCAAGTGATGTTAGCACTGTTCGTCAGTTCCATGGTCATCGTCAACACGCTGGGCACCAAGATCACCACCATGTTCGGGGTACGGGTCTCCGTCGGTATCCTCTTCATGCCGCTGCTGTTCCTCATCACCGATATCATCGGTGAGGTCCACGGCAGAAAACGGGCGCAGTTCTTTGTCAGAGTCTCTTCGGGTATCCTGGTATTCATGTTCATGATGATCATGATCTGCATCAAACTTCCTGCGAACGCATCCTGGGGTCTTCAGGAACAGTATGTGACCATCTTCGGCAGTTCACTTCGCATGACTTTTGCGAGTATCGTCTCGTTCATCATCAGTCAGAGCTATGATGTGATCGCGTTCGACTTCTGGAAGAACAGGACCAAAGGCAGACACCTCTGGCTGAGAAACAATCTCTCGACCATGACCAGCCAGTTCGTCGATACCACCATCTTCATGTTCCTGGCCTTCTACATGATGACTCCCAAGTTCACCATCCCCTTCATCTTCAGCCTGATCATCCCCTACTGGTTGTTCAAGGTCGCCTTTGCCCTGATCGATACCCCGCTCTGCTATGTCGGAGTGAAGTGGCTCAGAGGGGATCAGAGCGTGCCCCCTCTGGTAGAACCTGAGAAGCAGCCGGCCATCTGATCACTCACTGCTGAGAGAGTCCACCGTCATCTGACGAAGACGATGGACCTCTACGGCGATGCTATGAGTCCTCGAGCCCTGCGCAGGTGTTGTGGGGGTATCAGAACTCACGCGATTACAGTCCCCCGGTTCATCCCCACCCTCGGGATACCAGCATCCCTCATCCTTACTCACCACCCCGCTCATGATCTGCCTGTCAAACGATACGATCGCATCGGTATACCCCTGCTCACTGCTGATCCTGACCCGCTCTCCCGCTTCGATCCCCCTTCGTGCGGCATCTTCAGGATGCATCCACAACCTGTCATCGGAGAGTCTCTGCAGCGATGCACCGAACTGGTTCTGGGAGTGGATCCGATACCTCGGATGCGGGGTGATCAGCTGCAGAGGGTAGTCACTGCTGCACAATGATCCCTGAACAAGAGGATAGAAGTCACCTCCGGCTGTGACATAGCGCCGGGAGGTGAGTTCGATCCTCCCACTGTCGGTATGCAGTGCATGGGTGACCGGATCGCTGATGAAGTCGCTCAAGCCTATGAACATCCGCTGATCAGAATACCAGATCCCGGTGTCCCGAAAGTGCTCTACATCATCGACCTCGCTGCCACGCAGGAAGTGATCGAGCCAATGGGCCTCACTGCGTCCCTCTGTGAACTGCTGTTCGAACCCGAGACGGCGTGAGAGCTGGGAGAAGATCTCATAGTCTGTCGGGACCCCTTCAGGCGGTTCCACGACCTTGTGGGAGTAGAACAGGAGCCCGGAGTTGGAGAAGACGATATCCTCACGTTCTGGGAACATCGCCGGAGGAAGGATCAGATCAGAGTAACGACACGTCGGGGTCATGAACATGTCATGGGAGATCAGCATGTCGGTCTGTTCGATAGCCTGCAGGACTTTTGTCGTATCACTGCTCTGTACCAGAAAGTTCCCTCCGGTGTTATAGAGCAGGCGAACATCGGTCGGATACCCGCCGTCGGTCCCGCGGATCACGGCATCGGCCCATCGGTAGACCGGAACACCGTGAGGACTCGTCCGCAGGGCAGAGATCGAGCCGCACCGCACCTTCGGCACCGCATTCCATTGCCCGGCACCTGATGAACCGCCCACCCGTCCGGTGTTCCCCGCAAGCAGCTGCAGGAATACCAGCAGCCTCTGGGTATTCTCACCCCCCAGGACCCGCTGCACAGACAGTCCCGGAAGGATGGCTGCTGGAGCTTCTGATGCAAGCTGCTCATAGAGCCTGTAGATCAGCTCTTCGGGCACCCCACAGATCCTCTGTGCATAGGCAGGGGTCTTGGGCTGCCGGTCGACCCTGCCGGTGATATAATCGGCGAACTCGTCAGCCCCTTCTGCATAGGCACGCACTCGATCGAGCCGGTCAGGGTCCTCGGTAAGCAGCAGATAGCACAGGGCTGCCGCTAGAGCTGAGTCAGTCCCCGGCCTGATCCCGACCCAGGTACCACCGCACAGGGCGACACTGGCAGTCTTCCTCGGATCGATCACATAGCAGGGAGTACCGGTACTCCTGAGTTCCCGGAAGACCGATTCTGCCTCGCAGCCGAACCGGGTATCGAAGGGATTGTACCCCCAGAGGATCACACAGGAGGAGGATCTGATCGTTCTCACATCGATACCGATCTTGTTTGTACCGAACAGGTACGGGTTCACGAAATCGACCACCTCACTGCTGTAGTTCCCTCTGGTATCGGTATAGTCACCGACCAGGGAGAGAAATCGCTGCGAGAGGGTCGCTGTGTTGTGGAGAGCCCCCCTGCAGGAGCCTGACCCTCCGATACGCATGATCTCACTGCCTTTCGAACGTGCTCTGCTGTGCTGGAGCACCTCCGCGATACGGTCATACGCCTCTTCCCAGGTGATAGCCTTGAACTCCCCGCTGCCTCGTGCCCCGGTCCTTCTCATCGGCCTGGTCAGACGATCGGGATGGTAGAGCATCTCAGGAGTCCGATAGCCCTTGATGCATCCTTTCATGTAGTGCTCACGTACAGGATTGTCAATGACCTCCAGAAGCCTACCGTTCTCGATCACAGCTATGAGGGGGCAGCCTCCTCCACAATCCTTGTTACAGCTGATCGGTATCCGTCTCATATGCTCCCCCTTATCATGTATGATCTGATTCGATCATCTAGGTTTTTATGCTGCGTTCTGCTATACTACTGATACAACACGGTATGAGTATACTGTGATCAGGGGTCGCAGGTACATAACAAAACCATACGTTCCGAGGCACCTGTCTTCGGGCAGGTAGCGCAGAGCCTCTGATATGATCCCTACGACAGAACAGAGAGAGGTATGTGCATGCTGCTTATCGCAGGAGACAGTCTTGCCGCCGGTCATATCGGTATCGGGTTCACGCGCTATCTCACGATCGATGCAGAGCAGCAGATCATGCTGCGGGGTATCGATGGCGACACGATGCTCGGGGTCACCTCCCGGGTACTGAAGTATCTTGGCAGCAGTCGTATCACCGAAGTGATCGATGCCCTGATCATCGAGTGCGGCGGCAATGATGTCCTGCTGCCGAAGGTCATCACCAGCGGAGGGGAAGAGGCTCAAGCAGCAGCGAAGACCCTCATCCGCTCAGAAACACCTCCTCTTGACACCCCGAAGGAGTTCGGCAGACAGTACGCCCTGCAGCTCGACCGTATACTCGCACGCTGGGAGGAGCTGGGACTGCAGGCAGACCACGTTGCCATCGTGCTGATCCCCCTGCTGGGAGAGGAGCTCGATAGCCATGTGAACGCTCTGAGAGTCTCCTACAACGAGGAGATCCGCACGCTCGCCCATCAACGCTCGCTGACCGTTCTGGATTTTGCCCTTGATGCCTTCCTGCGATCACAACCGAAACAACACTCAGGGTTCCTTCTGGAGAATCCTCAGGACTGTCTGCTCGATGCACAGCTGATCGGAGGAGACCCTGAAGCTGCTGACCGGCTCTCTGACCAGAGGGGATTGCTCCTTACCACAGACGGGATCCATCTGAACAGCAGAGGGGCACGACTGGCCTCACGTCAGTGCGGGGAGTTCCTGCACCGTACGGGATATTCTCCAACTTAGATGATTTTTCATCTTTCCAAAACAGTGAAGAATGAGTACATTTTACTGAACATGCAGCACACGTAAAACGAGGAGGAACGTTCATGTCTGAAAATACGATACTGCCGGCAAACCAGATACTACCGCACCATCTGTATATAGTACCACTTACCGGGAACCCTATCTTCCCGGGTATATTCACGCCCCTGGTCATCGAAGACGAGGATGACATCAAAGTGGTCGAAGCATCACTGGAGCGGGACAGTCTTATCGGACTATTGTTGACCAAAGAGAGCGAAGGGGACGGATATGATCCAGAGAACCTCTTCTCTGTGGGTACCGTGGCAAAGATCGTGAAGAAGATAAACCTGCCTGACGGCGGTCTGAACATATTCATCTCGACCCTCAAGCGCTTTGAAGTGAAACGTTTCGTCACAGATGACAAACCACTCACGGCCATCGTCGATTATCTCGAGAGCATCGAGCAGAACAAGGAAGAGATCAAAGCTCTGACCCGTTCTCTGCTCATCGAGATGAAACAGCTCTCGAAGTCAAATCCACTGTTCACCGAAGAGATGCGCCTGAATATGGTGAATATCGACGAACCCGGGAAGATCGGGGATTTCATCACGTCGATCATGAATATCGACCGCAAGGAACAGCAGACCATCCTCGAGACCCTCGACATCCGGGACAGGCTCGAACAGGTACTGGTCTTCATCAAGAAAGAAGAGGATCTGATGAAGCTCCAGCAGAAGATCCAGAACCGCATCAACAGCAAGATCGAGAAGAACCAGCGGGAATACTTCCTGCGGGAAGAGCTCAAGGCCATCCAGCAGGAACTGGGGATCGCAGATGATCCCAAGACCAAGGCCTTCAACCACTTCGAGGAACTGATCGAATCCCTGCCGCTGAACCCTGAAGCCTATGAACAGGCTAAGAGTGAACTTGACAAGTATGAGTTCCTTGATCCGAACTCTGCAGAGTCCTCTGTCTCACGGAACTATCTGGAGACATTGACCTCGCTTCCCTGGGCAGACTCAAAACCAGAGAAGTTCAATCTCAAGACCGCAAAACGGATCCTCAATCAGGATCATTATGGTCTTGATGATGTCAAAGAACGTATCATCGAGTATCTAGCCGTCAGAAAGCTCAAGAAGGATACCAAGGGCTCGATCATCTGTCTGGTGGGACCTCCGGGAGTGGGAAAGACCTCTGTCGGGAAGTCTATCGCCCGAGCTCTGAACAAGGAGTTCTTCAGGTTCTCCGTCGGGGGGATGCGTGATGAGGCAGAGATCAAGGGACACCGTCGCACCTATGTGGGGGCGATGCCCGGTAAGATCATCCAGGGACTGAAGATCGTCAAGGTCAAGGATCCGGTGTTCATGATCGATGAGATAGACAAGATGGGCGCATCGTATCAGGGGGATCCATCCTCTGCCCTGCTCGAGGTGCTTGACCCCGAACAGAACATCAGCTTCAGGGACCATTTCCTCGATATCCCGTTCGATCTCTCGCAGGTCCTGTTCATCGTCACCGCCAATACCCTCGATACCATCCCGAGACCGCTGCTTGACAGGATGGAGGTCATCCGACTTTCGGGCTACATCTCTCAGGAGAAGATGGCCATAGCAAAACGATACCTCATTCCCAAGTCCCTCGATAAGAACGGCCTTGATGAGAAAGAGGTCAAGATCTCAAAGAAGGCGATGATGCGTATCGCCGATGAATATGCACGAGAAGCCGGAGTGAGGAACTACGAGAAGGCTGTGAACAAGATCTTCCGCAAGATCGCCAAGCAGCAGGTGCTCAAAGAGATCGAGCTTCCGCTCACTGTGGATTATTCCGATCTTGAGACCTATCTCGGGCAACCGGTCTTCAGAGAAGATGAGATCAAAGGTACCGATCGGCCGGGGATGGCTGTCGGTCTTGCATGGACGAACTTCGGTGGCGATACTCTCCTGATCGAAGCCATTCAGGTCCCGGGAAAGGAATCTTTCAAACTTACCGGACAGATGGGAAATGTCATGCAGGAGTCTGCAGGCATCGCCTACTCCTATATCCGGCATATCGCACAGGAGTACCAGATCAAGAACGAGTTCTTCGAGAAGAACACGATCCATCTGCATATCCCAGAAGGGGCGACACCGAAGGACGGTCCCTCTGCAGGGATCACCATGGCGGTGACCCTGCTGTCACTGGCTACAGGGAAACGGCTCAAAGACCATCTGGCTATGACCGGGGAACTCTCATTGACCGGAAAAGTACTTCCGATCGGAGGGCTCAAGGAGAAGGTCATAGCCGCACGAAGGAATAAGATCAAACAGATCATCATCCCGCAGCACAACAAGCGGGATCTTGAAGAGATACCTGAACACATCAAAAAAGGGATCACTTTCCATCCAGTCGCACGACTGGAAGAGGTGATCAGACTCTCGTTTGACGAGCCGAAAGCCTGATGTTCAGCAGAGAGGAACCACTATGGAACTGTTAGCGCCTGCCGGCAATCTGGAAAAACTCTACTATGCCTATGCCTACGGCGCAGATGCTGCCTATATAGGACTGAGCAACTTTTCGCTCAGAGCCCGGGCTGAGAACTTTCACGAGGATCAATGGAGATCCATCGCTGAGGTAAAAGGCGATAAGAAACTCTTCGGGGCAGTGAACATCTACTTTCACAACGGTGATCTGACCAAGCTCGCTGATTCCTATGAGTATATCGAACAGTATCCGCTCGATGCCTTCATCGTAAGTGACCTGGGTGCTGCAGCGATGCTCAAAGAGCGATTCCCCTCGGTCGCTCTGCATCTGAGCACGCAGGCGAACTGCCTGAATGCCGCTGCTGCCAAGGTCTACCATGCGATGGGCTTCTCACGGGTGGTGCTTGGCCGTGAGACCTCCCTTGATGAGATCAAGGCGATCAAGGATGCCGTACCTGAGCTGGAGATCGAGGCTTTCGTGCATGGTGCCATGTGTATCGCCTACTCCGGCAGATGTTTTCTCTCACGATACCTCTCAGACAGGAGTGCCAATCAGGGAGACTGTGCACACTCATGCAGATGGGACTACCGTGTCCATTCACTGGACCTTGCCCTGGAAGAGAAACAGCGACCCGGGGAGTACTTCCCCATCTATGAGGGGGACGGATTCACCTCCATCCTCTCATCCAAGGATCTGTGCATGATCGACCATCTGAGAGCACTGCGTGATGCAGGGGTCGATTCATTGAAGATCGAAGGTCGGATGAAATCCATCTACTACAATGCGATCACCACGAGAGCGTACCGGAAGGCCCTGGAGGCTCTTGAGAAGGATCTACCGGTGAGTTCCTGGCAGGGCTACAAAGAGGAGTTGTTCAAAGTGAGTCGCAGAGAGTACTCTACCGGATTCTTCTTCGGGAAAGAGGACATCGAAGCATCCACGCAGAAGAGCTATGTTCGGCAGTATATGTTCCTGGGGTCGATCGGTGATCCTGATCAGGACGGATTGCTGCACCTTGATGTGAAGAACCAGATCCTTGATACAGATACGATCGAATTCATCGGACCTGATATCCTCTTCATAGAAGATACCGGGTTCACCCTGTACGACGGGGATCGTCAGATCATACATAAGGCTGATCACGGGAAACCCTGTTTCATCAAGCCGTCAGTCCCGGTTCACAAGGGGTTCATCCTGAGAAAGAGCATCGTGTGATACGAGCACAGACAGGAAGCATCACTTCCGATGCTTCCTGTCTGTGCTCATCGATCATCCGGGTTACATCACCTGTACAGGTCCCTGCTCCCCGCAGAGGATGCCTCCCCTGATCACCAGAGCCACCCCTTCATGCCTCTTGATCTCCTCTCATGCCTCTTTCCGGTATTTGTTCACCGCATAGGCAAGAGAAGTGACCGCGATGGTCACGATCGCAGCATCGTCAGCCAATCCGAGTACCGGGATCATATCGGGAATCGCATCGATGGGAGAGATGACGTAGACCAGAGCCGCCAGTGCGATACTCCTGGGAGCCCAGAGAGCGGCAGGATCCTTGATTAACGTCCAAAGCAGCAGAACCTGATCCCAGACATCCTTCAGGACCCCTTTGTGCATCTTGCCGATCGATGCTTCGACTCGTGTCACATCTTCAGGTGTCACGGAGCCCTGAAGTTCTTCGAATTCTCGTTGCGCCCTCAGTAAGTCGGCTTCTGTCATTGGTTGCCCCTTATGAACACGGTATTTCTTTCATCATACCTTCTGCACACGGGCAAGTAAAGAATTATATCTGTGTTGATGGAATTACGTGGTGGGCGATCATGCAGCGCAGTACTGAGGCAGGGACAGCACGGTTCACTTCCAGAGCTCCAGTATCAGCCGGGCTGTCTGCTCGGTCTGCTCCTGATGGCTGATCGTGGCGATCCCGTCGCCGTTCTGTGGGCCGTACCAGCCGAATCTGGCATGATTGCCCCCTTCGATCGTCCTGTAGAGGGTATCAGATGGAAGGTTCCCAGCTGCAGCTGCTATCTCCTCTCTCTGTGCGAACAGATCGTATTGAGCAGCTATACTGATCACCGACAGTCCGCTCTGAGCAAGACTGACTGAATCGGGAGGGTATGAACCCAGCAGGTAGAGCCCGGTGAGCAGTTCAGGATGTTCATTGGCGAACGAGGCTGCCATGGCTCCTCCGAGAGAGTGTCCCCCGATATACCAGCTGTCGACCTGTCGATGCTCATCGATCACGACCAATGCCCTGTCCTTGCCCAGGACGGCAAGATCGAGCGGCATCTGGACCAGGACTGCAAGCCATCCGGCATCCGCGAAGATCCGTGCAAGCGGAGCATAGGCTTCTGAGTCCACCCGTGCCCCGGGATAGAGGATGATCCCCTGCGAAGGGGTACTGCCGGGCTGCCTGATGCTGATATACTTCCTGTGCCGGGTGATCTCATAGCTCTGATCCTCAAGCACTTCCTGAGCTTCATCCATGACGGTGAAGGGGATCACCGCCCATGCATACAGCAGGATCAGCAGAAGACCGGTTGTGATCGATACTCCGATCCCAAGCCGCCTGAGCGGTGATCGTCTTCGGGATCTCACGGCATGGATACCGAGTGAGTCGTAGTACTCACGATCCGTTTGAGCGCGAGGAGCACCTCTGCATCGAGTTTCCCGGCGGTGACTTCCGCATCCATGATCTCCAATGCGATTCTGATGGGAAAGGCATCACGGTAGGGTCGTTTCGTCGTGAGGGCATCGTACTCATCACTGACGATCATGATGCGCGATTCTATGGTGAGCTCATCACCGCTGATCCCGTCAGGATACCCGCTGCCGTCCAGTCGTTCATGATGATGACGTATCACTTCCAGTGAAGACCCGAGATTCTCTTTCAGGGGAAGACAGATCGTATACCCGAGCATCGGGTGTTTCTTCATCTCCTGCATCTCCTCTTCAGTGAGGGGACCGGGTTTGTTGAGGATCTTCTCCGGGACACCGATCTTTCCCACATCGTGGAGCAGTCCTCCGGTCCTCAGCTCCATGAGGGTATCACTGCTCAGATTCAACTCCCGTCCGATCGCCTCAGCCATGTTCGCGACCCGTTTAGAATGACCCTGAGTGTAGTGATCCTTTGCTTCGACCGCATTCGCGATCGAATAGAGGACATTCTCGAAACTGGTCAGTTTCTGATTGAGCATGTTCACCGTCAGCAGCGACTGGGTACGGGCTATGAGTTCTTCACGCATGGGAGGTTTGGTCAGAAAATCATCAGCACCAGCCTCGATACCTCTCACCCGGGATTCGGTGTCACCGAGGGCTGTGATCATGATGATGGGGATCAGTCTGGTC
The DNA here is from genome assembly GCA_021736385.1 of Spirochaetia bacterium. Lineage (GTDB taxonomy): Bacteria > Spirochaetota > Spirochaetia > CAKZLE01 > CAKZLE01 > JAIPFY01. Next base: position 17,058 of record JAIPFY010000045.1, read on the forward strand.
GTGGCGTTCTTCTTCAATCTTCGGCAGACTTCGTACCCGTCGATGCCGGGCATCAGTACATCCAGAAGGATAAGGTTCACCTTCGTCTTCCGAACGATCGACAGGGCCTCTTCACCGCTGGATGCCAGGATCACATGATACCCCAGGGGACGAAGCTGGGCTGCGAGGATGAACCGGTTGGTCTTCCCGTCATCCACCACCAGGACATTCGGGACGTTCGTCTTTTCCAGAGGCTGGCTGATATCATAGAAATGGATACAGTTCTTCCCCTTGCTCTTTGCCTGCAGGAGCGATTCCTCTGCACTGCGCAGCAGATCCGACATATGTTCCGCATCGTGGGGGAAGGAGGCAAGACCGATACTCACCGTCAGTTCCCCTGAGAACTCCGTCTCTACCCGTCTCCTGATACGATCGGCTGCCTTATAGGAGGCATCTGAACGGGAACCGTCAAACAGCACCCCGAAGGTATCGCCATCGAGCCGGACAGCAAGATCACTTTCTCGGATCTCCTGCAGGATACACTGTGAGATCTGCTTGAGCGCCAGATCCGCAGCTGTCGTTCCCTGTATCTGATTGTAGCGGGAAAAGAGGTCGATATCGATCAATCCGATCGAGAAGAAATCTGATTTTCTCTTCGCCTGCTTGATATGAAGATCGATCACAAGGTGAAAGATACTGTGAGCATAGAGACCGGTGAGCGTATCACGATACAACGACCCGGTCTCACGTAAGTAATCCGACAATAGGGAATCGATCATTTCCATACCACCCTGTAGTAATAAGCACACGAAGCTTGAATACGGTAATCATAGCATAGAACCATCGGTTTTGATATACCAGAAACACACATCATGAGACGCAGGAGACACTGCAGAGAGTACGAACAGTAGTGCTCTTCACATCTTTCTGCTGTCATATGCCCAGTGCAGCAAAGCCTGTCGCTGCCGTGGACGGCAGCCGAGATCCCCCTGCATACAGTGTTTCTGAATCTGGGCGATATGTCTTCTCATGGCTTTCCACCGTTTGATCTGACGCAGGTCATCCGGGCATCTTCGCCCCATGTAGTACCTGCAGTACCACTGGAACCAACCTCTGGGATCCTCATGGTAGATCCACCCTTTCCTCCTCCAGTAGTCAAGCGGTTTCGAGGCATCGACCCCGAAGAAGTTCATCGAAGGATCCTTGTGATCAGGACAGAGCACCGCGTGCTCAAACCAGACTGATGGGAACTCATCACGGCAGTCTGTCATATATTTCCCACCAAAGACCCCCAGTGCAAGCATCTGGGCAGGCGTGAGTTCCGGTTTGAACTCAGGGTGAAAGGCCTCCCCTTCCGGTTCAGTCCTCCAATAGGTATATCCATCCTGCATCCGATCATGTACTGTTACCGCTATGGGCTGCATGTCATCCCGTCCTTGCACGTTCGTTCGATCGATGACCGCCGTCTGTGATCCAGAGGAGGTCTGTTCCTGTTCAAGAGGTTCTCTCTCTCTTGAGTTGTGTGATATGTCTGCCGGGTGCGACCTTCACCGGGCAGACCCTGCTGCAGGCGAACTGTGCATCGCAGCCATCCACACCATCGGGGGCATACGCACGGGAACGCAGTCGTTCCAGCTCCTGCGGGTCCTCAGTCTGCTCGATGGCCCGATGCAGTGCGGCAAGGGGTGCAGGACCGATGAATGGTCCGGTCACCGGGCAGGCTGACATGCAGGAACCGCACTCGATACAGTTCTCGAAGCGTACCCACCTGTCGACACCCTCTGGGGGGAGGCTCTCTTTCTTCAGCGTACTGTCGCGAAGACAGGGCCCTTCGGGCATCAGTCTCACCATCTCAGAGAGATCTACGAGTAGATCACCGATCACCGGGAATCCCTCAAGCGGCCGGATGGTGATCTCCTGGCCCGGCAGCGAGGAGAGGACGCTCATGCAGGCAAGGGCTTCGGTACCGTTGATGATACAGGCACAGGTGCCGCAGGAACCGTGGTGACAGGAGTGCCGATAGAGCAGCGTATCATCCAGACTGTACCGGATCTCCTCGAGGGCATCGAGGACTGTCAGTTCCGGTGCTAGTTCCAGAGTGAACGTCATGGGTTCGGATCCGCCTCGGTCGATGGTGATGTCATAGGTTTTGGTTTTGGTTTTGGTTTTGGTTTTGATATCATTCGGCACCATAGAGACCTCCTGTGTAGAAGCTGCGATACGCCGGAAGTCTCTTCTGATCTGTGGTACACGGTGCGGTGATACCACAGGCTGAACAGACAGCATCCGCAGTGATCTCACCCATCGCCCGCAGCGTGGTAGCCTTCCCCCCCACGACACTGAACAGTCCTCTGATCTTGTCTACCTGTCCATGGTCGATACAGGCAAAATCCCTGCTCAGCGAGCGTACATCGTCAGTGACTCGGGAACTGCCGTACAGAGGCCGTGCAGCGGCCCAAGCCATATGGTGCGGGCGGGTGCTGAAAGACGGCAGCATCTGATCTGCCGCACGCAGCAGGAAGGGGATATCACCTTCGGGGATCCGTACGATATCAGGATCCGAGGAGAGCCACTGCGTCGAACCGATGATCGTCAGTTCTCTCTGCGGTACGATGATATCCCCATCACCTGCAGGATGCAGACGGCTGATCACCATATCGGTAAGGCGTCCCTTCACCGCCAGCATCGTTCCAGGAGAAGGAGAGACAGACAGATCGGCACCGGCGAGCTGTGCGATGGTCCCTGCCCAGGGTCCTGCCGCATTGATGATGATATCGGCAGGGATCGTCTCAGTCCTGCCAGTGATGAGCTGGCGGACAGCGACCCCCGTGACACCACTGGTGCCGGTCTCGATCCCGACCACTTCGGCATAGGGTCTTATCACGGCTCTGCCGGTCTGTTTGGCTCCGGCAAAGAAGTGCAGCGCAAGCCTCCAAGGATCGATGGTCCCGTCAGGGACCAGGACAGCAGCCTGTATCTGCTCAGAGAGTGCCGGCTCATAGGCCAGAGCCTGTTCGGTCGTGATGCTCTGAGCCGGTATGCCTGCCTCGAGGCAGGCTTCTATGAAAGACTCGGTATGAGTGCAGTCCTCATCGGTCACCGCTACGAAGAGTCCTCCGTTATATTCGATGGCATCAGGCGCGATCCTTCGCAGGATCCGGCTCTCTTTCATACATTCTGTGGCGATATGGGTATCAGCCATGGCATAGCGTGCCCCGCAGTGCAGCTGACCGTGATGTCTTCCGGTGGTTCCGGAAGTCAGCTCACCCCGCTCCACCAGCGTCACGGAAAGACCTCGTTCACACAGATCATAGGTGATCGCTGCTCCGGTCCCGCCTCCTCCGATCACTACGACAGAAATATCATGCATATGCATCGCCCCTCCCTGAAGCACAAGATGGCAGGCAGTTGATCGATCAGAGCCGCCTCTCTATGATCTTCGCTACCAGTATACCATCTATTCACCAGTTCAGGGGCAGATAATCACCTCAGGGGGGGAGGTCTCAGAGATCAGCACACCCCCAGATGAACGGCTCTCCGGTGATCGGGAAGATCCTGAACAGTGCTTGCGGGTACCGACTGACAGGCTGCATATCAGTCGGCACCACGTTCGGAGCCGAAGGACTCTGTGCCGATCAGCAGACAGGGTGATGGTGAACATGTATGAGATGAGTATGATCAGGCATACCAGAGAGCTATCCAGTATGCAGGTACGTCGCATGGACATACGTCTGCGAACTCTCTGCACAGGAGATGAGCAGAGAGTTCTGCACAGTGATCAGAGACCGTTTGGGTTCGGGCTGCTGCTACGTCCTGTGTGCACGCACCATCAGGACCGGTACAGAGCCTGCACGCAGGACCTTGTCGGTCACACTGCCGAAAGCCCATCTGCTCAGACCTGATCGACCGTGGGTAGACATGGCCACAAGATCACAGGAGAGCTCCTCTTCGGCCTTGACGATCTCTTCTGCAGGGTTGTCTCCCTGTACCACATGTGTCTTGACTTCGACTTTCAGGTCACTGAACTTCTTTGACACACGCGCTAGATAGAGACGAGAATCTTTTTTCATGTTCTCTGTCTCTTCATCCGTATAGGGGATGATGACCGTGCCGACACCGCCGCTGTGGACATCAAGCTGATGTGTGAGCGTAGTGATCACATGCATCAGCACCACGGTGACCTGAGTCTCAGGCGATAGTCCCTGAATGAAGTCACGCACATAGTCTAGAGCAGCCTCGCCCAATGCTGAACCATCTAAGGGAACCAGTATCTTTTCTGCCATAACAGTCCTCCCTTCTGATATCATCATACTATCGCCGATCACCAAAAGCAAGTATCCACGCAGCAGAGAATAGAAAGGGTCTCACACCGGTCAGCCGATCTGCTGATCTTCATCACCGACAGGCTCGGACTCGAATCGTGCAGGAAGCTTCTTCCTGGTCTTGGCGCCCAGCTTCCGGATCATCTCGGCCTGACCGATCATGTTCCCCTTCCCCCGGGAGAGTCGGTTGAAGGCCGTATCAAAGACCGTACGCGTCTTCGCGATGCTCTTATCGAGATCATCCATGGAGGTGAGGAACATGGCGAACTTGTCGTACAGACGTCCTGCCTTCTCAGCGATCTCCTGTGCGTTGCTGTTCTGCCGTTCATATCGCCAGATGTTACTGATGGTACGCAGGGTCACCAGCAGGGTAGACGGAGATACGATGATGATGTTCAGATCATAGGCTTCATGGAAGAGCGCCCGGTCCGCCTCGATCGCAGTCATGAATGCCGATTCGATCGGCACGAACAGCAGGACATAATCCAGGGTCCTCAGTTCTTTGATCTCATCATAGTCTTTCGCTGCGAGTTCCTTCACATGAGCGCGTACGCTCATGATATGCTGCTGCAGTTCTCGCTTTCGCATATCCTCCCCATCACTCGAGGTGTACCGCTCATAAGCGGTGAGCGAGACTTTCGCATCCACGATGATATCTTTCCGATCCGGCAGATGAACGATCACATCGGGCCGTTTTCTCCGGCCCTGTTCATCGGTGAACGAGAGCTGCGTGTCATACTCATGACCCTTTCTCAGCCCCGATTCTTCCAGAAGCCGTTCAAGGACCAATTCTCCCCAGGCCCCCTGTTTCTGAGAATCTCCTTTGAGGGCCTTTGTCAGATTGGCCGCCTCTTCATTGATCCTGACGTTCAGCTCCTTGAGACTGGTGATCTCATCATGCAGAGACCTGCGGTCTTTTGCCTCTGTATCATAGACATAGTCTATCCTCTGCTTGAACGATGAGATCTGTGTCCGCAGGGGATCGAGAAGCTGTTTCATGGTATCCTGGTTTCGGGAATCGAGCTGCATGGCCGTGGAAGTGAAAATCTTCTGTGAGACCTGTTCGAACTCCTGTTTGAGGCTCTCTTTGGTCTCCTGCAGCAGTCTCATCTTCTCTTCATAGTGTTTCGCATCATTCTGTGCGAGCACGGTCTGAGAACTGAGACGTTTCTCTAATGCGGTACACTGGTCGCGAAGTGTGCTATTCTCACGGTTCAGCTGGCCCTTCTCCGCCTCAAGACGTGAAAGGGTATCGGTGGCAGCACCCAGACGAGAGACCTCTTTCTCGAGCAGGAGCAGATGACGATCCTTTTCGCTGTTCGAGTCACGGCTCTCCTGCAGCTGCTGTTCCAGGCTGCGAAGCTGCAGGAGCGTCCGTTCCTGATCAGCACAGAGCTGGTCATGCTGACTCTGCAGTTCTGAGGTGATGAAGCTCCTCAGCGGTCTCATTCCCCCGTTCATGATCAGCAGAGCAGATAGGGCAAGACCCAGAAGCAAGCCAGTCAGCACCAGAGCAGCATAGATGATGATGTGCATGCAGAACTCCTTGGCAGTCCATTGGATGGATCCAGTATACTACACAAGGGGGAGTCCCTGACAATAGCTTCGCTGCAGTTCAGGAGAGTTCCTGCCTGCAGGGAGACGATCTGGTACAGAGCGTCTCCCTGCGAATAGCAGAGATGTTCTATCTTACTCTTCTTCCTGCGTATCATAATTCATCTGAGGCAGGATCAGATTCAGGAGAATACCCACGAGCGTAGCCAGAGCGACCCCGCCGAGTTCGAAGTTGAGGGTCTCGGAGACCGGTACGAAGATCATACCACCGCCGATTCCGATGACCAGGATGACGGAAGTGATGGTAAGGTTCCGCTTGCACGAATAGTCGACACCACTTTCCACGACCGTTCTGATACCGGCGCTTGCGATGATACCGAAGAGCATCATCGAGATTCCGCCCATGACCGGAGTCGGGATGGTCTGGATGACCGCACCGACTTTCTGGATCAGTGACAGCAGCAGTGCGATGATGGCAGCTCCGCCGATGACCCACACACTGTAGACACGGGTGATAGCCATCACACCGATGTTCTCTCCGTAGGTGGTGTTGGGAGGTCCGCCGAAGAGTGCAGCAAAGGCCGTTGCCACACCGTCACCGGCCAGCGTCCGATGGATGCCGGGATCTTTATAGAACTCTTTTCCTACGACCTTGCTCACTACCATCGTATCGCCGAGATGTTCTGCGATGGTCGCCAGTGATACAAGCAGGAAGGTGATGATAGGCACCAGTCCGAACTTGGGGATCGCGAAGCTCGGAAGACCGAACCAGGAGGCTTCTTTGATCACGGTGAAATCGATCAGGGCGAAGGCCGGGAAGAACATTCCCATGATCAGGGTGAACAGATACCCGCCGATGATCGCGATGAGGATCGGTATGACGGTGAAGAAGCCCTTCAGGACGATCGTCGAGACGATGGCGATCCCAAGGGTGACCACGGCGATCAGCGCATGGGTAAGGCTATACCCGTTAGCCGAATCAGCCCAGGGGTACATGGCCATGTTCATGGCAGTGGGAGCGAGTTTCAACCCGATGACCATGATCACACTCCCGATGACGACCGGAGGAAGCAGATCATCAAGCCATTTGACCCCGAACTGTCTGATGATCATGGAGATGATGACATAGAAGATACCTACACAGAAGGAGGCTCCCATGGCATACTCTACCCCATACATGCCGCTGATGGAGATCAGCGGGACGATGAACGCGAACGAAGACCCGAGATAGGTCGGCACCTTCCCCTGTGTGATCAGGATATAGATCAACGTCCCGAATCCTGATGTGAATAACGCTACTGACGGGCTGAGCCCGGTAAGCATCGGTACAAGGACCGTAGCCCCGAACATGGCAAACACGTGCTGAAAACTCAGTGGTATCCACTTCTTCAGCTCCGGTTTCTCAGAAACCCCGATGATCTCATGAGACATAGTACTCCCCCTGATATGTGGTTGATGTGTCAGTTCTGTTGCAGCTTGTAGCATATACCCGGGAAGTCAGAACAAAAAAAAGGCCTCTCTGCTTGAAAAAGCAGAAAAACCTATTCGTCCCTACGTATATATGTACAGCTTGAAACTCTTAACATCATATTAGGTCTTCTTTTACCTAATTAATCAGAAAAAGTCAACTCCTGTTCATCTATTCGCAGGGAAAGGCCTCTCTCCCTGCCCTCTTCGGGCTTCGTCCGATCAGTCCTGGAGGGTATAGCGTTCCACTCTGTTCCTGCCGAGCCGTTTGGCTTCATAGAGGGCCAGATCGGCTCTCTTGAGCACCAGCTGCACATCCTCTTCACCTGTTCGATACTGTGAGAGACCGATACTGACCGTGCTGTGGATCGTGAACTCCTCGTTGCGGTAGGGACTGCCGTCGATCTCCTCGAGTATGCGCTGTGCAACCACAGAGGCCCTGGAGAGGGAGTCTCCAGGTATGATCAGGGCGAACTCCTCACCTCCGAGACGCCCGATGCTGTCATCGCTGCGTACAGCTTTTCGCATGACCGAGGCGATATGGTTGAGCACCCGATCTCCCAGCTGATGACCGTACCGGTCATTGACCCGCTTGAAATGGTCGATATCTATCATACAGAGAAAGAATCCAGGGCCCTCATGCCCTCTGGCTTTCAGGACCTCAAGCTGACTCACCTCGAAGAAGCTCCTTCGGTTGAGGAACCCGGTAAGGGGATCGGTCATCGCCAGCTCTCTCAGCTTTGCCTTCTGCAGTTCCTGCAGTTCGATGAGCTCTTTATGGTCGGTGATGTCAAAAGCGACCCAGACCACCAGCGGCGTCTGCTGAGCGCTTCGTTTCAGCGGTGAGATATGAGCTTCGAACCATCTGAGACCGACAGGCCCGGGCTGTTCACGATAGGCATCGATGTCTTCAGGATTGATCGAGTATTCGAACGTGACCACCTGAGCGAGTTCGATCGCCTCAAGGATCCTGTCGTGTAACATCCGCGCATGTGCCATGGGGAATATATCATACAGGGTCTTTCCCACCAGAGATCTCGCATCATGATACTTCTTGCGATCACTGCCTCCGATCACATCGATGTATCGACCATTGGTATCATAGACGAAAAACGGTTCGGGGATCGCAGAGAGCACCGCATCAAGCAGATGGTCGCCCCTCTGTTCTTCATATAGTTCCACATCCATGCACAACTCCTTCGAGCGATTCTCAGGTGTACGTTCGACTCAGCGATGACTCTAGAAATTGATCCGTTCAGGGTCCGGTCCGATCCTCTGGCCCTCGATCGTGGACAGCAGGCTCAGATCCTCCTGAGAGATCGTGATATCGGGGACTTCCATATTCTCTTTGATGCGATCACGATGGATCGATTTGACCAGCGCGATGTTCCCCATCTGGAACTGCCAGGCAAGGGCGAACTGTGCTGCAGTGCAGTGATAACGCTCTGCGAGCTGACCGATGAGCGGGAGCGAGAAGATGCGCCCCTGCATCAGAGGGCCCCAGGACTCGATCAACACCCCTTTGGCTCTGCAGTACGCCATCAGTTCGTGTTGAGGGAACTGCGGATGCAGTTCTACCTGATTTACCATGGGGATCAGATCAGTGCCTTCAAGCAGTTCGTCGAACTGTCTGATCGTGAAGTTGCAGACACCGACAGCCCGTACGCTCTTCTGTGCATAGAGCCGCTCCAGAGCCTTCCAGGTCTCAGAACTTACCGGCTTGGGCCAGTGGATGAGATACAGATCGAGATAATCTGTCCCCAGACGCTCCAGAGAAGCTTCGTAGGCTCTGAGCGTGCTGTCATAGCCCTGATCACTGTTCCAGACTTTGCTGGTGAGGAAGATATCCTCTCTCGGTATACCGCTCTCTCTGATCCCCATCCCCACACCGATCTCATTACCATAGACCGAAGCGGTATCAATATGCCGGTACCCGCTGCGCAGCGCTTCAGAGACTGCAGCGACGGCAACCGGGCCATCATCGATCTTGAAGGTACCGAACCCGAGAGCCGGGATCTGCACCCCATTATGCAAGGTATAGTTCTTGACCATCTGAACACCTCTTATGTTCAAGTATACTACCGATCACCGGCAAGCAGAAGACCTTTTTCCGGGATATACCACGATCAGTAGGACATACGCATCAAACACTTCTGAGGCTTCGTGACCATGAATGGGTCATTATGAGGGACGAAGCTCCGGTTTGATATCCGAACAACTAAGCATTATCATGGCTATCAGGTTGTTAGTATTCCTAAATCCATAGGCCATTCGGATTCTGACTTTTATCTTGTTGTTGATTGCTTCCCCCCGTGCATTGGAAAGTTGA
>JAIPFY010000046.1 GCA_021736385.1 Spirochaetia bacterium
CGGGCATGTCATCATCCCGACCCTCTCGATCTCTCTTGGAGGAGCACAGTTCTAATGAAAGCAGATGTGCTGATCATCGAGGATGAACAGGAGCTGGCAGAACTCGAGCAGCTCTACCTCCGCAGGGAGGGGGTGCAGACCACCTGGGCTGACTCTGCTGAGAAGGGGCTCGCCTTACTGGCAGAGCACCCCTACGACCTGGTGGTCCTCGATATCAATCTGCCGGGGATGGACGGGTTCGAGTTCCTGCAGCAGTTTCGCAGGGACTCACAGATCCCGGTCATCATCGTCTCTGCCAGAGAGGCCGATGAGGATGTCATTCTCGGTCTGGGCATCGGTGCTGATGAGTTCGTCACCAAACCCTTTGCACCTCGGGTCCTCTGTGCACGGGTTCGGGCGCTGCTGCGCCGTTCTACCGTCTTCTCCGGTGAACAGCGGACGGTCTACCGCTTCGGTCCCTATGAGCTCGACTATGAGGGATACAACCTCAAACGAGCCGGGGAGGTCCTGCCGATCGCCGTGAGGGAGTTCGAGATCCTCCGGTATCTCATAGAGCATGCGGGGTCGGTCTTCTCTCTGCAGGAGATCTATCATACCATATGGGGGCAGGAGTACGGCGACATCTCTGCAGTCTCAGTCTATGTGCAGCGGATACGCAAGAAGATCGAAGAGGACTATCATGATCCGAAATACCTCAAGACGATACACGGGAAGGGGTATCTGTTTGACCGGGAGCAGCTGCTATGAAACTGAAGAACCGATTCCTCTCGATCATCTTCGGTACGATCCTCATCCCGCTGTTCGTCACCATCCTGGTGATGCTGCTGATCGCTCCGGAGTTCGTGACGCTCGGAGAGAATGCCCATAGAGGGGTGCGGGAGTTCTTCAAGTCGCTTGAGCACGGGGTGAGCCTGCAGGAGCTCACCGATGCCTCTGAGAGCTTCTCTGAGAAGTTCTCCCTTACCGTCCTCGATGATGATAACCGCATCATCCTGAGAAAAGACAGCTCCTACGGTGATAACCTGTTCACCAGTGAACTCACCCAGCAGCTGGTCATGTCCCGACGATTGGTCTTCGATGACGGGAAGACCTACACGGTAGTCATCGGTTCCTCTCTCGCTCTGCAGTACAATGCCTATGTCAATCTGCTGATCACCGGTTCTGTGCTGGTATTCCTGATCCTCATCTCCTTCCACACCATCCGATCGATCAATACTTCCATCGTCAAACTGGAGGAGAGTACCCGGCGGATCGCCGATGGGGATCTCGACACCCCGGTGAAGCTCTACGGGGATGATACGTTCGTCTCGTTGGCTGAGTCGATCAATACCATGCGACTGAAGGTGAAGGAGGAGTATGATCGTAGGACCCGGTTCTTCACCGGGGTCTCCCATGATCTGAAGACCCCGCTTGCATCCATCACCGGGTATTCCCAGGCGCTGCTTGACGGACTTGCCGATGATGACCAGACCCGCGACAAATACCTCAGCATCATCTATCGGAAGGGTAAGGTCCTTGAGCGGAGGATCGTGCAGCTGATCGAGTATATCAAACTGACGAACAATGATTACCAGTCGAACCTGCGCCATCGGATGCTCGTCCCGTTCCTCGAGGATTTCGTGGCGCTGCAGAAAGATGAGGCTTCCCTGTTCGGGTATACCTTCGAAGCGGAGATCCTCATCGATAGGGATACGGTCATCCCCTTCGATCAGGATCTCTTTCTGCGTGCCATCGAGAATCTGATGCAGAACTCCTATCGGTACGGTGATACCTCCAGACCGATCAGGCTGCTGTGTCAGTATAAAGATGATACGATCCGGTTGTCTTTCGTCAATCATCATCTGGAGCCGATCTCACAGGAGAGCATCAAACACCTGTTCGAACCGTTCTACCGGGGTGATCAGTCACGCAAGGGAGAGGGGTTCGGTCTGGGGCTGGCCTCGGTGAAGTCCATTGCAGAGAGTCACGGCTGGACGGTGGAGGTCCAGTCCATCGAACGTACAGGTATCACCGTCTTCCAGATCGTCATCCCCAGATCCCAGCAGCAGCAGCTCTCGCTTCCTGAAGCAGGATCAGCTACCCCCGGTCCTGTTTCTGTGCTATAGTAGTCATGTCGAATATGATTTGAAACGGTGAGGGTAGCAGGTATGCAGAGAAGACTTATGATCATCGGGATACTCCTGTTCTCCATGAGTGCCTCTTCATGCTTCTTTCTCAGTCAGCAGCCTGATCAGACTACCGATCAGGCTGCTGAAGAGGTCGTGAGCATCTATTCGCAGAAGGAAAACTGGGCTTCATTGCCTCAGCAAGCGGAGCGTACTCGTGCAGTCGATGTCTTCTACCTCTATCCCACCGTCGCATCGGCTGATGACGGCTATGAAGTGATCCCTGAGGAGGAGTCTGTGGACTCGAGTGCTGAAGAGCCGGTCCCGGATGAGACGAGCCTTGATGAGGAGATCCCTGCCCGCACCTATGGGTTCATCAAGGATGATGCGGTATTGCAGAAGATCGACTACTATGTCCATTCACAGGCAGGGGCCTTCTCTGGTACTGCCAATATATTCAGTCCCCACTACCGGCAGCTCGGTGCTGCAGCGGTACTTGCTCTGGGCACTTCAGCACGGGAAGAGATCATGAAGAAGCGGGTACTGCCTTCGGTCTCAGAGGCATTTCTCTACTATCTGGAGGAGCTCAATGAAGGAAGGCCCTTCATTCTGGCAGGACACAGCCAGGGCTCTCATGCCCTGCTGCTGCTGATGGAGGAACTCTTTTCTGATCCTGAGCTGCAGAAGAATCTGGTCGCAGCGTATCTTCCGGGGTACTCGGTGACCGAACAGGATCTGATCGACTACCCCCATCTGCGATTTGCCGCCGGAGAGGATGATACGGGTGTCATCATCTCATGGAACACCGAAGGTGAGTATGTGCAGGGCAACAATCCTGTGGTACTCTCTGATGCCCTGGTGATCAATCCCCTGAACTGGAAGACCGATGATGAGTTCGTCTCCCGGATCAAAAACAGGGGAGCGGTCTTCTTCGATCAGACCGGAGAGGAGGTCATCCGCATTGACCGGTTCACCTCTGCCCAGATAGATCCTGAACGCAGGGTCGTACGCGCCTATGAACCTGATCCCCGCTTCTATCTCATCGGAGAGGGGCTGCTCTTTCCCCGAGGGGTCTACCATCTGCAGGATTATACGTTCTTCTATGGGAACATAGCTCATAATGCCTCGGTACGGACCCAGGCGTTCCTTGACCAACAGAGAGCAGAAGAGTCGTCCCTGCGGTAGGGAAGGTCCCTTTGGTCCTGAAACCTCTGACCGTGTTCACCTGATCATCTTCCCACACTGCTGATCATCTTCCCACACTGCTGATCATCCTGCGCATAAGTTCATCTCTATGCCCGTGTTTATTATTGACAAAATTTAAAAAAATGTAGTTAATAATATGACGAACATAGAGGGTATATGAACAAGACACACAACATACGAGAACTGTTAGAAGGTTTCGCACGATTCACCTCAGGTACGCAGGGCCATGATCAGCGCTGTTCAGCCTATGCGAAGACCCTGCATGAGCAGCAGAGTCCGAAGGCCATCATCGTGACCTGTTCTGATTCGCGAGTCCCCCCCGAGCTGCTCTTTGATGCTGGCTTCGGTGAACTGTTCGTGATCAGGACTGCAGGCAACGTCCTCAGTGATTATGACATAGCAAGCATAGAGTATGCGGTATCGGCATTGGGTGTGCACAACATCCTGGTCGTAGGGCACTCAAGCTGCGGGGCCATACAGGCGGCGGTCGATGATGATCAGCATGACACCTATCATATCAGGCAGCTCAAAGAGGCGATCTTTCCGGTACTCAGAGGCAATCCTCATATGACGGAAGTAGATGAACTCTCCAGAGCTCATGTGCTGCATGTCATCGATGAGCTCAAAGAGCGTTCCCCACTGATCACCGATGAGATCCAGGTCGCAGGCTGCTTCTATGACCTCGAACATTGTACCATCGATATGCTCGAGATAGGCCGGGACCCGGAAGCGAACTGAATCCCTGAGGTCCAATGACACCTTTTTTGATTGTAGAGCTCATAATCGGTACCTTTTTCCATAGATGTATAGTATGATGGTATCTTATACTGGGTAACGATACGAGGCCATCAGTCATGAAGAAGAAGATCACCTATGGGGCAGCTCTACAGGCTTCGGATGTGTCACTGCAGAGGTTCGACCTGCTCAAGGGAATGTGTGAGCTGATCGCCGAGCAAGAACCGGAGAGATTGGGGCGTCTGATCGATCAGACCAAAGAACGTCTCGATCACTATGGGCAGTCCTGCAGCGGAGGTGAGCAGTATGCTGCGGAAGATCCCGGAGAGGCTGCCTACCGCTCTCAGCCCCGTCTGCTCACCGAACGGTCAAGATACTCGTTCCTCGATGTCCTGCGCGAGGAGCTCTCCAACTCATCTGAGGCCTACTTCTCGACAGCCTTCTGCTCCAGTGCCGTCATCAATCTGCTGGTACGGCCCCTCGAAGCACTCAAGCACAGCGGAGGTGAGTTGAAGGTACTCACCTCCTGCATGAATCACGTGAACGATCCCGGAGATCTGCTGCATCTGCAGCAGCTGATCGGTACCGGTTCTGTGCATATCTATGATCCAGATAGTGATGGCACCGGGTTGTCTGACAGCATGAGACCGCCCCCCTTCCATGTGAAAGCCTATCTGTTCGAACACCACGACGGGACCAGGGGGATGATCATCGGCTCTTCAAACCTCACCGTCTCAGGGGCTCTGAAGAACATCGAGTGGAACTACTATTCCAACACAGAGATCACCGTCCCGCTCGAGCATGCCTGGCAGTCGATGTTCGATGAGGCGAAACTGCTGTTCTGCCGCTACTGGGAGCAGGAGAGCTTTCAGGTGACTGAAGCCTTCGTCCACGCCTACCGGGACATCTGGAAGGAACAGCAGCACCGCAGGGTACGGCAGGCAGCATCGGCTGCATCCTCAGGCAGCGCCGATCCGGTGATCGAACCGCGGGACGGCCAGCTGCAGCCGCTCGAATCACTGAAGAGACTGCGGGAGCAGTCGGTCACCAGAGCAGCAGTGATCGCTGCGACCGGACTGGGCAAGACGTACCTCTCAGCCTTCGATGCGAAGTACAGCGGTGCGAAGACCATCCTGTTCATAGCCCACCGGGAACAGATCCTGATCCAGGCACAGCAGGCCTATACCGCTGTCTTCGGCAGTGCGATGCGCTGTGTCCTGATTGCCGGAGGCTCCTCTTTAGAGCAGAAGCTCGCAGACCTTGAGCGCGGTGACATCATCTTCGGTACGATCCAGAGTCTCTCGAAGGAGTATCTGCTCACTGCCCTTGCCCTCAAACGGTTTGACTATGTGGTGATCGATGAGTTCCATCATGCAGCATCGAAGTCGTATCAGAGACTGATCGACCAGCTCGATCCGGGCTTCCTGCTGGGCATGACCGCCACTCCCGATCGCATGGACGGCAGGGATATCCTGTCGATCTGTGACTACAACATCGCCTGTGACATCCGGCTGTTCGATGCGATCGACAACCACTGGCTGACACCCTTTCAGTACTATGGGATCTTCGATGAGACCGACTACTCCCAGATCGCCTGGACCGGAACGGGGTATGATGAGGCCTCGCTTGCCTCTCATCTCTCACATGATACCAGGGTGCAGCTGGTGCTGCAGAACCTGAGGAAGTATCTTCCCTATGCGGGTAAGATCAAAGCACTGGCGTTCTGTGCGAACATCGGACATGCACAGTACATGGCACAGCAGCTGAGCGCCTGCGGAATGCCTTCGGTGTGCATATCGGGGATGGATTCCCAGTCAGAACGGACCCGTGTCCTGAGGGACCTCGCAGATGATGCGAACGAACTCTCAGTGATCTGCTCGGTAGACGTCTTCAACGAAGGGGTCGATATCCCGGAGCTCTCTCACATCCTGCTGCTCAGACCGACACAGTCCTCGACGGTGCTGCTCCAGCAGATAGGCCGAGGCTTGAGGCTCGTAGAGGGAAAGGAGTTCGTCGTGGTCCTCGATCTGATCGGGAACTATCGGAAGAACTATCTTCCGGCGATGGTACTCTCGGGTACCAGAGAACTGCAGGAACTCAGCACCGGATGTACCGCGTTCAGACTACCGGCTCTCTGCCATGCCGATATTGACAGCAGGGTCGTGGAGATCTGGAGGGAGGAGATCAGCAGGACCCTCAGAGCTGCGGATCCCCGAGGGTTCCTCAGGGATTGCTACCTCGAACAGTATCGAGCGGCAGCCCGTGAGATCGGTCGTCCGCTGCAGTGCATGGATCTCTTCATGGATGAAGAGCTGCGGGAGTTCTCCATGAAGGGATGCATCGCCGCCTTCGGCAGCTTTCTCCGGTTCAAGGATCAGGTCCCTGATCTGGACCCCTATGAACGGCAGCTGCTGCATACTCCGGGCGAGGCCTTCCTGCAGCATCTGGAGAGATCGCTCAAACCCAGCAGGACCTACAAGATGGTTGTCCTGCTCTCCCTCCTTGCCCTGCCGGTCGGAACCTGCTCCTGGACGATAGAGGCCATCGCCCGGCAGTTCCTGGAGTTCTACCTGCAGCACCCGATCTATCAGGCAGATTATTCGGCATTGGCAGGGTATGGTGGGAACAAGCGGGACTTCCCGCTCAAAGCTGTCAGATCACATCTGATCAGGATGCCTCTGAAGTTCCTCTCCAACGGGGATCATGACTGCTTCGTACTCGATACCGCGGCGAAGAGCTTCTCTCTCAGAGAGCAGTATGTACCCTACTGGCAGGATGCAGCGTTCAGGGCCCTGGCAGCTGACCGGGTCATGTATGTACTCACGAGCTATAAACGGCAGAAGCTATCGTAGCACAGGGGTATCAGAGCGAGCACTGTGCTATGAAGCAGCAGGAGTTGTTCAGATGGGAAGAAGATACGACAAACTGGTACGAGATGAGATCCCGAAGCTCATCAGGGCCTCCGGTGGTACCTGCACCGTGCGGGTGCTCGATGACCGGGAGTACAGACAGGCGCTGTATGCCAAGCTCACCGAAGAGACAGAGGAGTATCTGCAGGAACCCTCTGCAGAGGAACTCTGTGACATCCTGGAGGTGGTATATGCCCTGGGAGCCCTTGAAGGCCTGAGTCCGCAGCAGCTGGAAGAGCAGAGGGTCTGCATACAGCAGCAGCGGGGTGGATTCGACGACAGATGGTATCTGGTAGAGACAGACCCCTGATGCAGTATCGGAGTCAGGAAGACAGAGGACTGGAGCATGCATGAAGGCAAGAAGAACGCCTGTGCATCAGGAATACCTCCTGATGCACAGGATCGGTCTGTAACAGGGATCGTATCGGGTCAGAGCATGGACTTGAAGGGGAGATCCGGTTCGATGGCGAAGGCATCGTCGAAGCCCCGTGCATAGTTGAATTCCATCTTGTCCTTGTCATCGGGGAAAGTGAACTTCCCTCCCACCTGCCAGATGAACGGTTTGAACTTGTACTGCAGTCGGAACCGTTTCATCTCCCACAATACCAGGATCTCTCTCGGGTCAGCCTGGAAGTTGGTCCAAATGTCATGATGGATGGGGATCACCACTTCTGTATTGAGGCATTCAGCCATGCGGAGGATATCGACAGAGGTCATCTTGTCGGTCATACCCCTCGGGTTCTCGCCGAAGGAACCCAGGGCCACATCGATCTTGTGGTCGTTCCCGTGTTTCGCATAGTAGTTCGAGTAGTGTGAATCACCGCTGTGGTAGAGATTCCCACCGGGGGTCTCGATCAGATAGTTGACCGCTTTGGTATCCATATCAAGGGGCATCTTACCCTTGAGGGTGACTCCCTTCGGTGCCGTCACCAGCTCGGTCCTGTCGAAGGAGTCCAGTACCACGATCCGTGTATCCTTGACCGTCACGGTATCTCCCGGACGTACTGCCCGGCAGCGGCTCTCAGGGACTCCCCAGCTGATCCACAGATCCACACAGGCCTGAGGTCCGATGAAGGGGACTGTCGGATCACAGTTCTGCAGCACTGCTGCCGCGACATGCTCATCGATATGGTCTCCATGATCATGGGTTGCCAGGATGGCATCCACTTCCTGTATGGCGAAGGGATCGAGTACACAGGGTACATTGCGCAGGTTCGGCTGCAGGGCTACACAGCCGATCATCCGCTGATGCTGATGCTGTTCCTTCATCAGTCTGTTCTTCTGCGTCCGTTTGCCGCTTTTTGTCCACAGATCGATGCAGATGTTTGCCCCTCCCTCTGATTTGACCCAGATCCCGGTACAGCCGAGCCACCACATGGCGAAGGTCCCGGGGGCGACGACCTCCTGCGCGATCTCCTCGTTCAGCCAGGTCCCCCATTCTGGGAAGGTGGAGAGGATCCAGGACTCTCGTGTTATCCTATCTATCGTACTCACGGCATGCTCCTTTATATATGTGCGTTATATAATTACACCGCAGAATGATCACTTTGTCAATAAAAAGGGGGTTAAAAAGCACATATAAATCAAATAATAAACAAAAAGATACTATATAGCTTGAAATATCGGCGATGTAGAGGTAGAATAGCACAAATAGTAAAAGAAAAAAACAATATGATCAGATGGATACCAGTCGCTGATCAAGGAGAAATCGTATGAGTCGACCATTACTGCAAGTTGCTCTCGATCACCTGAGTCTTACCGAAGCGCTGAAGACCACCAGAGTCCTCGCCTCTGAGGTGGATGTCCTTGAGGGAGGCACCATCCTCTGCTATGCAGAAGGAGCTCCGCGGGTGGTGAGTACCCTGAGAGCCCTCTATCCTGACCACATCATCCTCGCTGACTTGAAGGCGGCAGATGCAGGGACGGTGGTTGCCAGACAGGTCTTCGAGCAGGGAGCTACCTGGATGACGGTCATCTGTTCGGCTCCCTATGCGACGATGGAGGCGGCAAAACGTGTCGCTGATGAGTATGACGGTGATATACAGGTAGAACTGTACGGGGACTGGACCTTCGAGCATGCACAGCAGTGGCGAAAGATCGGTCTGACCCAGGCGATCTATCATAGGGGAAGGGATGCTCAGGCTGCAGGGCAGAAGTGGGGAGATGAAGATCTCAGTAAGATCAGGAAGCTTTCGGAGATGGGCTTCGGCGTCTCGGTGACCGGCGGGCTGAACCCGGAGGACCTCAGTCTCTTCAAGGGGATCCCGGTCCGTTGCTTCATCGCCGGACGGTCTCTCTCTGAGGCTGATGACCCGGTCGCTGTCGCAGCAGCATTCCATACAGAGATCGAACGGTACTGGTGATGGGAAGGACCATGACGATCGATGATATACCGCTGGGGATCTATGAGAAGGCTCTGCCGAAAGGGCTGAGCTGGCATGAGATGCTCTCCATGGCTGGACGGCAGCACTATACCTTCGTCGAGATGTCCATCGATGAGAGTGATGAGCGATTGTCGCGTCTGATCTGGAGTGCTGCAGAACGGAAGGAGTGTCTGCATGCCATCGAAGAGACCGGGATCAGGATCCCGTCGATGTGTCTCAGCGGTCACCGACGGTTCCCGTACGGCAGCCATGACTCGAAGATCCGTTCTCATGCCCATACCATCCTGGAGCAGGCTGTCGATCTGGCAGTCTATCTGGGTATCAGAGTCATACAGCTTGCCGGCTATGATGTCTACTATGAACACAGTGATGCACAGACCCTTCAGTGGTTCCTCGAAGGACTGTGCGATGCGGCAGCCTATGCAGCGAGGCATCAGGTCATGCTCTCGATGGAGATCATGGATACAGAACTCATGAGCTCGATCACCCGATTCCTTGCCTATAAGCAGCAGATACCCTCTCCCTGGTTCACCGTGTATCCCGATCTGGGTAATCTCACGGCATGGGGCAACGATGTGGAAGCTGAGCTGGAGAAGGGGATCTCCCTGATCACAGCCATACACCTGAAGGATACCCTGGCAGTGACCGATGACTTTCCCGGGCAGTTCCGAGATGTCCCCTTCGGTTCAGGCTGTGTGGACTTCCCCCGGGCGTTCGAAGTACTCACACGGCTGGACTACCACGGACCGCTGCTCATAGAGATGTGGACGGAGAAGTCCGATGATCCGGAGGCTGAGATCGGCAGAGCCCGCAGGTGGATGATCGATGCCATGAGAGAAGGCGGGTATATCACAGGCTGACAGGTTTGATGCACCATCGTTTTTATTGTATGCTGTCAAAAAAGCCTGTGCACACCAAGGAGATGACCTATGAGTTCACTCAAAGCATTGAAAGAACAAGTCCTCGAGGCGAATCTTGAGCTGCCGAAGAAGGGATTGATCACCTATACCTGGGGAAATGTCAGCGGGATCGATGAACAGCGGGAGCGGATCGTCATCAAACCGAGCGGTGTCTCCTATGATGCCATGACCGTATCGGATCTGGTCGTGGTAGATCTGACCGGGAAGGTGCTCGAAGGGAACTACCGGCCGAGCTCGGATCTGGCTACCCATCTGGTGCTCTACCGGGCGTTTCCCTCCTGCGGCGGGGTCACCCATACCCATTCACGCATGGCTACCTCCTGGGCTCAGGCGGAGAGGGACATCCCTGCCATGGGAACCACCCATGCCGACTATTTCTACGGGGACATCCCCTGTACCCGGACACTCACACGCAGAGAGATCGAAGAGGCCTATGAGCTGCATACCGGAGAGGTGATCGTCTCTACCTTCACCAGCCGCGGGATAGACCCTGCAGCGGTACCCGGGGTGCTCGTCGCCTCCCACGGTCCGTTCACCTGGGGGACGGATGCTGAGAACTCGGTACATAACTCTGTGGTACTTGAGGAGCTGGCAGCGATGGCCTATCAGTCCCTGATGATCAACCCGGCACAACCGAGGATGGCACAGGTGCTGCTCGATAAGCATTATCTGAGAAAACACGGGGCTCACGCCTATTACGGACAGGGATAGGACCTTCCCGGAGGAAGCACAGCATGGCAGTTACGATCGCACTTGACATAGGGACCACGAGCATGCGGGGGGTGCTGTTCGATCGGCAGGGCGGCATCCTGCATACGGTCAGCCGGCAGACGAGCCCGCGATTCATCGATCAGGTCAGGATCGAACAGGATCCGATGCAGTGGCGGTCTGCTCTCTCAGAGATCCTGCAGGAGTGCAGCACCCATGTACGATCTCATGCTCTGGTTCCCGAGGCCCTGAGTGTCACCTCCTTCAGGTCTCCGGTCTTTCCGATCGACCGCGAGGGTCGTCCTCTGGCGAACGCGATCATGTGGCAGGATCGCAGGACCAATGCCATGTGTGATGAGCTCGAGGATCAGCAGTCGCTGGTATTCTCCAAGACAGGACTTCGGATCACCTCAGTCTTCTCCGGGATCAAGATACGGTGGTTCTATCGGCATCGGCCGGAACTGCTGCCTCAGGTCCATAAGTTCATCGGGGTCCACGAGTACATCCTCTATCTGCTGACCGGCTCTCTGGTCACCGATCATTCGGTCGCCAGCAGGTCGAACCTGTTCGACCTGCACAGTCTCCAGTATGATGATGAGCTGCTGGGGATCTTCGGGGTAGATAGAGAGCATCTGTGTGAGGTCATCCCTCCGGGGGCTGTCGCCGGGCTCTGTACTACGGATCTCATCGAGCATGGGGTCTTTGACGGCCTGCCGGTGATCTCAGCAGGCGGTGATCAGCAGTGTGCCGCGCTGGGGCTCGGTGTCGTGAAGCCCGGAGTCATGGAGGCGAATACCGGGACCGGCTCCTATGTGATCGGTTTTGCCGATCGTCCGATGATCGATCCTGAACAGCGGATCTTCTGCAATGTCGGGGCGATCCCCGGGACCTACATCATGGAAGCCGGTATCCTGGCATCAGGTACGATCTACCGCTGGTTCGGTGAGCAGTTCTATGATCTGCTTCCCGGGGAACAGTCGGTATTCGCCCGTATCGATCAGGAGATCAGCGCCTCTGCTCCCGGTGCGAACGGTGTGGTCATGCTCCCGTATCTGACCGGCAGCGGTGCTCCCCGCTGGGATCCTGATGCTACCGGTATGTTCTACCACATGAACCTCTCTACCGGCCGCGGTGATCTGGCCCGATCGATCCTTGAGGGGATCGCAGTGGAGATAGCTGAGAACATCACCCTGATGGAACAGTTCATCGGCCGTGCGCACTGTATCAGTGTTGCCGGTGGTATGACGAAGTTCGATCTCTACAACCGGATACAGGCAGCTGTGTATGAACTCCCGGTCATCAGGTATGCTTCGAACGAAGCGACAGCCATAGGAGCATGGCTTTCTGCGGGGGTCACCCTCGGACACTTCAGCGATCACGAACAGGCCTTCGAGGCCTACCGCGCAGGTACATCCGCTACCAGATTCACCCCTGATGAGCAGTGGTTCGGTATCTACCGGGAACTTCGCCGGAAGAAGGAGCAGCTCTATCGGGCTCTGAAGGAAGAGGGCCTCTAGGCCAGGAGGACTTCGATCCCCAGTGCTTCGATCTGGGCAATGAGTTCTTTCGGGGTCTTGCTGTCGGTCACGAGAATGTCAACGACATCCAGCGGAGCGGAGACGAAGTTGGACACTCTGCCGATCTTCGCATGGTCTGCGAGTACGACGACTTTCCCGTTGGTGTTCCTGATCATCGCCTGATTCACACTGCACTCCTGGATCACCGACGTAGTCAGTCCCTTGTCGATACTGAAGCCGTTGACCCCGAGAAAGGTATGCGTACTGTTGATCCCCTGAATGTTCTCCAGAGTGAGGATCCCCACCAGCGACTGTGACTGTGCACGATACTCTCCCCCCAGGACGATGAGCTCCATGTCGGGGTTATATGGTGCAGTGATCGCACCCGCGTTGTTCGTCACGATCTTGAGCTTCTTCCTGTTGACTGCCTCGATGAGCATCAGGGCTGTGGAGCCGCTGTTGACGAACAGGATCTCATCATCTTCGACCAGGGATGCAGCCATCTCTGCTATTCGGTGCTTCTCTTGCCGGTTGATCACTCCTTTCTCGTTGAAGTTCCGCTCGGGCACCATCAGTGGTATCTCGGTATCGACTGAGACTGCGCCCCCGTGGGTCCTGCTGAGCAGTCTCTGCGAGTTCAGGTAGTCAAGGTCTCTTCTGATCGTGACCGGAGAGACCTCGAAGTATTCACTGAGCTCATCAACACGGATCTTTCCCTCTTCTCTGAGCATATCGAGGATCTTGATGTGGCGGTTGGAGGCGATGGTATTTGCTGACATAATCAATTCCTTATCTTATGAGATCACACCACCTATAGTAGTATGTCTTTTCTGGAAATGCAACATGGAATGTTCTTTTTGTAAGTATTTAGCAAATCATGCAGAGGATTCTCCAAATACCAGCAGATACTGAAAATATGTGATCAAATAAAACTTGCTTCGTGGGAATACTCATGATACGATATGTAAAACGGACAAAAAGAACATAAATGAACATGTTCTATTTGATTGGTTTTAAAAACAGGAGGAGTCTATGATGAAGAAGATACTTATGATCCTGATGGTCCTGCTTGCAGTCTGTGCTGTGACATTCGCACAGGGGCAGAAGGCAGAGGCTGAAGTCAAAGAATCAGTAGAGGGATTCGATTGGCGTCAGTTCGAAGGTGAGACGATCGTCACGTGTTTCCCCAACCATGTGACCTACAATGCACTGATGCCCCTGATCCCCGAGTTCGAGGCGAAGACCGGGATCAAGGTTGAGGTGGATCTGCTGCAGTACCTGAAGATGCATGATAAGCAGGTCCTTGAGATGAGCAAACCCAGTGGTGATTATGACCTGATCTCCATGGTAGTCATGTGGAAGACCGAATATGCCACAGCAGGTATGCTTCGACCTCTGGAACCCTACTTCGAGAACCCGAATCTTGCATACCCCGATTATGATTTCGATGATCTGGTACCCGCCTATGTGGAGAACACCGGATACGTCGGTGGAGATAAGATCTATCTTGGTGGAGAAGGTGCAACCCTCTATGGTGTCCCCTTCGGTGCTGAGACCAGTATCATGATCTACAGACAGGATATATTCGATGAATACAACATCAAGGTACCTGATACCTATGATGAGCTCATGGCAGCTGCGAAATTCATCACTGAAGAGGTCCCGGGAGTCTACGGATTCACCAGCCGCGGAGCTTCAGGACATCAGGCCATGGCAGGTTACCTGCTGCATGCATCCCCGTTCGGCGCCAGTGTCTTCGATGAGAACTGGGAACCTGCGTTCAACTCACCGAAAGCGATAGCTGCCCTTGAGTGGATGAAGGAGATGTTCAAGTACGGACCTCCGGGAATGACCAGTTTCGGACAGGACGGACAGTTCCAGGCATTCCTGCAGGGTGATGCAGCGATCTATCTTGATGCCAGCGTGTTCGCAGGAAAGGCACGAGATCCCCAGCAGTCTACCGTATACGATAAACTCGGCTATGCCATGCACCCGCTCAAAGAGAGTCGTCTCAGTGAATCAGGCGGTTTCGGACTCGGTATCCCTGCCAATGCATCCAATCCCGAAGCAGCATTCCTGTTCATGCAGTGGATGACCAGCAAAGAGGTGGAACGAAAGGTCATCGAGAACGGCGGAGCACCCTTCAGGATGTCTTCGGTATCAGACCCTGCCCTGCAGGCGAAATACCCCGACTTTGCCGTGCTGGCTAAACAGCTGCCCCACGTCAATCCTGACTGGAGACCACTCATACCTGAATGGGGTGAGATCAACAACATGCTCGGGATCGCAGTGAACCAGGTGCTGACCGGCGAAAAACAGCCTCAGCAGGCAATGGATGAGATGGTAGCACCTGTACGTGAGATCATGGTACGGGCCGGTTATATCAAATAGTGAGCTAGTGCATCCGTTATGATACAAAAGATCATCGCATACGGTACTCGTATGCGATGATCATCCCTATCTTCATACCGCTTTTCAAGGGAGATACGTTGTGAGTAGTGCTAAAGGTCTGGCTACGAGAAAGAGCCCCTATCTCTTCATCCTGCCGGCGTTCGCCATTCTGGTCGGGGTACTGGTCCTGCCGGTCTTCTCCGGTATCCGTCTGGGGTTCTTCGAGTGGGCTCTCAGAGATATCGGCAAAGATCCTGAGTTCGTGGGTCTGCGTAACTTCATGGATATCTTCAGGAGTGAGAATTTCCATACGAGTATCAGAGTCACGTTGATCTTCACCTTCTCGGTCGTAGTCCTCGAGCTGTTCATCGGGACCGTGCTGGCTCTGCTCCTGGAAAAAGGAGTACCCGGATTACGGTTCTTCAGGACGATCTTCATCCTTCCGGTCATGATCGCTCCGGTCGTCGTCGGTGTCGTATGGAAGTTCATGTACAACCCCTCCTACGGTAAGATCAACTACTTCCTCCAGGTGCTGGGGATCGAGCCGGTCGGCTGGCTCTCGGATCCTCAGATGGCCTTGATCTCCATCATCATCACCGATGTCTGGCAATGGACCCCGTTCGTGTTCCTCCTGATCCTTGCAGGACTGCAGGGCGTACCTCAGGAGCTCAACGATGCCTCGAAGGTGGACGGTGCGAACTACCTGCAGACCCTGGTCCATATCAAGCTGCCGTGCCTGTCCAATGTGATCGCAGTCACCGCTGTCCTTCGTCTGATCGATGCCTTCAGGGGGCTTGTTGTCATGCTCATCATGACCAACGGCGGGCCCGGTGTATCGACCGAGATACTCTCCCTGCATCTGTACAAGACGGCTTTTACCGATCAGCGTCTCGGTAAAGCATCAGCGATAGCAGTCGTGCTGCTGATGATCATCACCCTGCTTTCGATCTTCTTTATCACAAGAAGTATGAAAGATGAAGAGTTGTAGGAGCTAGAGGTATGAAGAGTGTCACAAGAAAACGAATAGGAAAGACCGTGCTGATGATCTTCGTCATCATCGCATCGCTGGTGTGTATCTTCCCGATCTATGAGATGATCTCCACATCACTGAAGTATGATGTGGATGCCTTCTCGCTGCCTCCCAAATGGATCTTCACTCCTACCTTCGATAACTATACGAGCATCTTCGTCAGCAGCAACTTCGGCAGGTACTTCATCAACAGTGTGATCGTCGCCCTTTCGGCTACCTTCTTCAGCGTCTTCCTCGGCGCACTCGCCGGCTACTCGATCGCCCGTTTCCGATACAAGGGGAAGAAGCTCATCGTCATCCTCACCCTGCTCATGCGTATGATCCCCCCGGTCATCCTGGTAGTCCCGGTATTCATCCTCTGGACGAAAATGGGTATCTCCGATACACGCTTCGGACTGGTGATCGTCTATGTGGCGCTGAACCTCCCGTTCAACATCTGGGTGCTGAAGACCTTCATCGCCGATATTCCCTATTCTCTTGATGAGTCAGCGATCATCGACGGTTGTTCGGACTGGACGGTCTTTCGTAAGATCATCCTGCCGCTCATCGCACCGGGAATCGCCGTGGCAAGTATCTTCACCTTCAGGATCTCGTGGAACGAGTATATTCTCTCTCTGGTGCTTACCAACAGGTTCACCAGGACTCTACCGGTAGCAGTCTCCCTCTATCTGACCGATGCAGGTACCGAATGGGGCAAGATCACAGCTATTGCCACGATCATTGCCATCCCGGCCTTCATCTTCACATTCACTGCAGCGAAGCAGCTGATCACCGGGATGACAGCCGGAGCTGTGAAGGGGTAACAGGGTATGAATGCAGTAGAACGGATGGAATGTACGCTCGATCATCGTGAACCTGATAAGGTCCCTCTGGATCTGGGGGGGCATCTGATCACCGGTATCCATGCGGTAGCCTATCGCAACCTGCTCGATCATCTCGGGCTGCAGGATCGTCCGGTCACCATCGAACGGTACCGGCAGCAGACCGCCCGTATCGATGAGGATATTCTGGAGCGGTTCGGTGTCGATACCCGTCCGATCGTTCCTCCTGTACCCGATCTCATCCGTGAAGAGACAGCTCGACAGTCAAGCTACTATGATGAGTGGGGGATCCGCTGGAAGAAGGATCAGCCCGATGGGCTCTACTATGAGCTTGAGTCATCCAGATTCGAGACCATGCCCGATCTCAAGACCCTTCAGGAGATGAGATGGCCTGATTTCTCCCTGCCGAAACGCATAGCGGGGATGAAAGAGCGGTATGATGCCATCGAAGCGATACAGAAAGTCCCCATCGTCGATCTCCCCCTCGGCCTAGAGGTCTTCGATGTCGGTTTCAATCTCTGCGGGTTCGTCAACTTCTATATGCTGCTCTCTCTGGATCCCTCTGCTGCCGGGTATCTGATGGACCGGCAGGTCGATGCCCAGATCCAGTGGTGGACCCAGGTCATCGATGCCCTTCCATCTCTCCGCCTGATCCGTATCGGTGATGATCTGGGATCCCAGAGTTCTACGCTCATCGACCCGGAGATGTACCGGTCTCAGGTGAAACCGCGGCACAGAAGGCTGTTCAAAGCGATCAAGGCCCATTCGAAGGGGAGGGTGAAGATCATCATGCATTCAGACGGGGCGATCCTGCCGCTCATCCCGGATCTCATCGAGGTCGGTGTCGACTGTCTCAACCCGATCCAGTATACCGTACACGGGATAGACCCTGCAGCTTTGAAGAAGACCTATGGGAAGGATCTGGTGCTGTGGGGAGGGGGAGTCGATACGCAGAGTGTCCTTCCTTCAGCGACTCCTGCGCAGGTCCGTGATGAAGTGCATAGACAGATCGATATCATGGCCCCGGGCGGAGGGTTCGTGTTCAGCCAGGTCCATATCATCCAGGCGGATGTACCCCCGGAGAATATCATAGCCATGCTTGAAGCGGTCAACGAGTTCCGCTAGTGTTCCTGCTGTTTGCGAAGCTCCTTCCTGATCCGGTCGATACTCGGCGGGCAGCCAGGTATGTATCTGCCGAGTGTTCTGGTGCAGTCTCCCACCCCGATGCACCCCTGTGCCCGATCATCATCTGATACGGATCTGAAAGCTCTGCCGATAGCATAGCTCAGCTGTTCAGGGATCTCCTGCGCCTCCTTCAGTGCCCCGATCAGATTGGCATAGCAGGAAGAGCAGGCATCTCTCTGATCGATACCTGCTTCAAGTCGTTCCAGCAGGGGGTCCTTTCTGAACGTGCGCTGTCCGGCAGCTTCCTGCGTGTTGATCTCCCGCAGCCTCCCGCGCTCATCCCACAGCTGACCGACACCCAGCTCCGCAGCTCTGATGATGTATGGTACCTCATCTGCCTGCATGCCCAGAAGGGTCACTGCATAGCTGTCGATCAGTACCGGGTCATCACTGAAGAGGATCCGGTGCATCCTGGAGGGATCCCCGCCCTCTTCGAAGGTGGGGTCTCCGCAGATCGCGTCCATGATGATGAAGTCCTGTTTCAGGACGGTATTCAGACGGGCGATGGGCTCATGCAGCCCGAGGGAGTGAAACCGTCGTTTCTCTGCATCCGGGATGCAGCCTTTGAGGTTCTTCAGCGCTCCGGTGTAGGCTGTCTGACAGTGACCTTTGAGCACCGGCAGATCGATCAGCACATCGAACCGATCCATCACGTCGCATACCGCTATACGGTAGCCTCCGGCGTCTCTGCTGCTTCCCGAGGACTTCTGGGTGTCGAGCAGCTCGACGCCCAGCCGTTCTGACAGTTTGCTGTAGCCGCAGGTCCTGAATGCACGTGAGGTGCGGTCCCCGACCCAGGACCCTTCTGCTATGGTGATCGATGTGTGGCCATGATCTCTCAGGTAGGTGATGGCGCCCTCCACGATCTGCGGGTGGGTGGTCGCACCATTCTCCGCGGGGGATGCGAGCACCAGATTCGGCTTGAGGCAGATCCTCGAGCCCGGAGCGATCCGGTCCGCGAGTTGTACGGTCTCGAGCAGTTCGCAGGTCATAGTCTGCAGCGACTGAGCTGCTCCTGATCCATAGATCACTGTGATGGGCTCTGATACTGGTCTCATAGGCTGCCTCCCTCTACGGTCCATGGTAGGAGAAGAGGCAGCCCATGTCAATCGGTCCGCTCCGGGTCTATTTCAGATAGCCGAGCCACTGCTCCTGGCGTTCGATCATGATGTCCACGAGCTCGGGTATATGGTTGACGTCGTTGATGATCGGGTTGACCAGCAGTGCCTGGATCACCAGATCCCTGCTGCCCTGCAGGATCGCATCTGCGAGCAGGTCATAGGTACCGGTATAGTTACGAAGCAGTGCCCCGAAGCCTTTGGGGTAGTCGGGGAAGGCGATACCGGTTATCCCCTCTCTGTTGATGATCGCCGGGACTTCGACGGCTACCCGTGCGGGCATGTCAGGGATGAGTCCCTCATTGAGGATGTTCACTGCAGCTTCTTCCATCCCCGTATCATCAAGCAGAGCCTCCATGATCGGTACCGCCCGTTCATGCGCCTCACTCTTCATCTTGAGCTGTGGTGCCTCCTGTGCGAGGGAGTAGCGGTAGAAGGCATAGAAATCGAGGATACCGCGGTGGTCGGCAGCATCATAGGCCCATGGGATATACTCTCCGATGTGGCTGTCCGAGGTGATGGGGAGCAGGCCGAAATGGTCCATGATCTTCTTGAAGAGGGTCCTGTCTGACCATGCCCGGGAGCTTTCGGTGACCTCGGAGAGGAACCGTTCAGTCGCCCCTTCGGTCTGTATGGTCGCTCCGGTCCTTTTGGCAAAGGCGAGCACATCACTGTAGCCCGGTTCCTTCTCGAAGAGGGCAGGGGCTCTCTCCATGACCAGATCGAAGGCATCCTTCCCGGAATCGCGGTAGGAGGCTTCCAGCATCACACTGAAGTGGTTCAGCCCGGCAGCCCTGAAGCTGATGTTCTCCAGGGGGGTATCCATGATCACCGGCAGATAGCGTTTGAGTGAGGCGATCTCATGACACATCCCGATGAACTTCATACTGGGGTGCTTTCTCATCACCGTCGTCACGATGGCGGTCATGGGGTTGGAGTAGTTGAATACATAGGCCTCGGGGCAGATCTTCATGATGTCGTCGCAGATCGCAAGGATCGGCGGGATGATGCGCAGGGCGTGGAACACCCCTCCCGGTCCTCCGTTCTCTCCGTAGACCTGTCTGATCCCATACTGCTGCGGCAGGGTCCAGTCCTGATCCCACAGGGTGAAACGATCTCCCACTTCGATCGATATGATCACATGGTCGGCACCTGCGAGCGCTGCTGCCCGATCAGTCCCTGCTGTGACCGTATGATCGAGCCCATGTTCGGCGATGAACCGCTGTGCACGGTCATGTACCTTCATGACTGTCTCTCTGTTGATATCGAGCAGAGCTATCTCTGCTCCTGAAAGTCTCCTGCTCTGAAAGATGTCTTCGAGCATCCCGTACCCGAACTGAGCGCTTCCTGCGCCGATCAAAACTATCTTCATCTGGCTATCCTTGTATGTATCGTGTAGATCCGCGCTCAACGAGCCACGGGGTGATCTGCTGCTGAGTGTGAGAGGTATCTGCCGTGCCCTCGAGCAGCTGGTAGATCCTCTGACAGGCTCTCGCTGTCAGTTCCTCGACCGGCTGGTGCACAGAACTGAGCTCGGGTGTGGTGATGGTGCACAGAGGCGTATCATCGAAACCGGTGATGAGGATGTCCTCAGGAGGGGTGATCCCGAGCTCCTTGAGTGCTGAGAGGGCCCCGAAGGCTACGACATCTGCCTGGGCAAAGACCCCGTCTGCCCTGCGGAACAGGTCCTGATGGGCATACACGCTCTGGTATCCTGCCTGGAAGGAACAGGCGGTTCTCAGGATCAGGTTGGGATCGATGGGGATCCCGCGTTCCTCCAGAGCCTGTCTGAATCCGTCAAGACGCATCTGGAACTCTTCCCCGGTATCGGTGGAGGCGGTGAGGACGATCAGTCGTGTACAGCCCTTATCGAGCAGATCGACAGCTGCCAGATACCCGCCTGCGGTATTGTCAGTGATGAAGTAGTCGATATCCTCAAGCCGATAGTATCGCGGTCTGCTGTGCAGCTGGACCACGGGGATCCTGCGGTCGGTGATCAGCTGATAATCCTTCTTGAGGATGAGGGGGTGGACCAGAAGGAATCCGTCTACCTTCTGCTCCCTGATCAGCCGCTCGATGTTGCTTTTCCCGGTATCGGGGTTGTATGCCTCAAGGATCAGTGCATCCATGCGGTGCCGTTCGAGATCCCTTCGCAGGCTGCGAAAGAGCAAATTGAAATACTGACTGGTCCCGAACCCGTCCCAGGTCCCCGAATGGATCACCGCGATGTTCCCGCTCTTCCCTCTGCTCAGGGACCGGCCTGCCGCATTGAAGGCGAAGTCCATCTCTCTGGCTATCTGCTGGATCCTGGCCTTTGTCTTTTCGCTCACTCTGGGGCTGTCATTCAGTGCCCGTGATACGGTCGAATGATCCACCCCAGCGATCTCTGCGATATCCTTGACAGTGACTCTTCGTTTCATGATCCCTCTATATGCAACCGTGTGTATATGATAGATAAAAATCATCTATCTAGGAGTACAGGATGGTTATATCCTGCATACACACGTGTGTATTTCCATCTAATAGTACGGTGACCTGCAGAGGTTGTCAAGTAGGATCGCACAAATATTCTCATGATGGACGGGCCCTGCGGGTCTGTATGTTTCGCCTCATTTGAGGTATACTTCTTCAGTGATGAGCAGCAAGATCACCAGAGCAGATGTCGCACGTGCTGCGGGGGTCTCAGAATCCACCGTCTCACGTGCTTTGAATGATTCCCCTCGTATCTCAGAGGCCGTCAGACGCAAGGTGGCAGAAGCGGCACGTCTGCTCGGGTACGTTCCCAACAGACAGGCAGTCCTGCTGACCTCGAAGAGAACCATGAGGATTGGACTGGTGGTGAGGACCCAGAAGAGCCTCACCCCCTTTGCGAGGGCCTATTTCCCGGCACTGCTTGACGGGGTGCTCAGGGCATCAGAAGAGTTCGGCTATTCAGTCACGGTCCTGCCCGATACGGTCGGCGGGAAGCCCAAGGACCTGAGTCTGCCCATCAAGAGCCGGGAACTTGACGGGTACATCTTCTCCGTGACTGCGCTTGATGATCCGCGATTCCTTCCACTCAAAGAACAGCAGGTCCCGTTCGTTCTGGTCAATACGATCCTTCCGGACATGTGGTGCGTCGCCTGTGACCCTGAACCGGGGATCAGAGCGGCACTGCTGCACGCAGCAGCGCTCGGACACTCTCGTATCGCCTATATCACCGGGGACCTGGCCTATCATGACGGTACCGAACGTCTGAAGACCTTCACACGACTGTCAGATGAACTCGGATTCAGGTATACCATCGCCAGCGGGAACTTCACACGATCGAGCGGGTATCAGGGTGCAGAACAGCTGCTGGGATCCGGAGCTCCTCTCCCGACGCTCATCATGTGCGCCTCCGACCGGGAGGCTCTCGGGGTCATGGACTACTGCAGGGCCGAGGGGATCTCCATCCCCGAGGAGCTGAGTCTCATCGGTTTCGATGATATCGGTCCCGCACAGGACCATCATCCGGCACTCACCACGATCAGCCAGCCGGTATCACAGATGGGCGGTGCTGCCTTCAGGCTGCTGCATGAACTGCTGCAGACCGGGGAGCAGAGACCTGCAGAGCAGGTGATCCGCATCGATACCCAGCTGGTCGTACGGGAATCGACGGCACAGGCCGCCTTGCGGCCCGCTCCGTGAACTGATATACCGCCGCAGGTCTCAACCCGTTGGTATGCATCCGGGGCAGAGACAGGAGCGGATGAGAACGATCGAAAGAGGTGCAGCATGAGAACCTATGATATCAGGATCGGAACGATGGTGAGGGTGCATGCAAGGACAGTCGCATCCCTTGAACAGATCCTCTCCTTCGGGTTCGAGAGTATCCAGCTCTATTGGCATGATCATCTCCGGGGGGTATCGCTTCAGGATATGGCTGAACCGGTCATGAAGCTCTGCAGGGAGTACGGTACGGTGATCAGCGGGTTCGGGATCTACGGCAATCCCCTGGACCCGGGAGAACGCGGCGAGCTGTGCAGACGGTCCTGGTATAAGGCGGTGGAAGCGGCAGCTGAGTATGAGTGTGATCTCGTGAGCGGGTTCACCGGCAGGGTGCCGGGAACTCCGATCCCGGACTCCCTCGAGGCCTTCTCACGGTTCTTCACCCCTCTTGCCCAGGCCTGTGCAGAGAAGGGGCTGAGAATCGCCTTCGAGAACTCACCGATGGGCGGTGACTGGCATACCGGTGATCATAATATGGCGATCAACCCCGATGCCTGGGAACTGATCTTCGAACAGCTCCCCTATGATCATGTGGGGCTGGAGTGGGAGCCTGCCCATCAGATCGCGCAGCTGATCGAGCCGCTCGATCAGATCAAGCAGTGGGCTGAGAGGATCTTCCATGTGCACGGCAGCGATGCCAGGGTGCTGAGTCAGAATCTCTCACAGTACGGCCTCTATGCACCGCTTCCCTGGTATGAGGAGCGCCTCCCGAGTCTCGGTCAGACCGACTGGCGTCAGCTCATCGCAGAACTGCGGAGGGTACAGTATACCGGTACCATCGATATCGAAGGCTACCATGACCCGGCATACCGTAAGGAGCTGGAGCTCACCGGTCAGGTGATGGCTCTGCAGTATCTCAAGGAGTGCCGGGGCAGTGTCCAGCCGCGTCCGCTGCTCTGAGCTACATGAGCTCTATGCCGTGTTCTCTACAGCTCGCTGTGACCTCTTTGGGCCACATGCTTGCCTGGACCTCTCCGATATGGGCCTTTCGCAGCAGGAACATGCATAGTCGTGACTGTCCGATACCGCCCCCGATCGATTCGGGGAACTCCCCGGCAAGCAGGCGGCTGTGAAACTGCAGATCCTTTCGGTCATTGCAGCCTCTGAGCTCCAGCTGTCGTTCAAGGACCTCGCTGCTGACACGCACTCCCATCGATGAGAGCTCGAAGGTCCTCTCCAGGATGGGATTCCACAACAGGATATCACCATTGAGTCCACGATACCCGCTCTCGGTCTCACTGCTCCAGTCATCATAATCGGGAGCCCTGCCGTCATGCGGCACCCCGTCTGAGAGCTCGGCACCGATGCCGATCACGAAGACCGCGCCGTACTGCTGTGCCGCTTTCGATTCCCGCTCGGTGGGAGAGAGCTCGGGATAGGCTCTGCACAGGTCCTCTGACTGTATGAAGGTGATCTCCTCCGGGAGGATGGGCTCGATCCGGGGGTAGCTCTCATAAACGAAGAACTCTGTTGCCAGGAGCGTGGCATAGATCTTCCTGACCGTGTTCTTCAGGAAGGTGAGGTTCCGATCCTCTGGGGTGATCGCCCGTTCCCAGTCCCACTGATCGACATAGTAGGAGTGGAGGTTATCGGGTTCCTCATCCGGTCGTATGGCATTCATGTCGGTATACAGACCATACCCGCACGGGATGTGGTAGTCTCCGAGCATCATCCGCTTCCATTTTGCCAGAGACTGCGGGATCTCTGCGGTGATCCCCTCCATCCCTCTGGGAGAGAAGGAGACAGGCTTCTCTATGCCGTTCAGGTCATCGTTGACCCCGGTACCCGCCTCGAGAAACAGCGGTGCTGTGACCCTCCTGAGCTTCAGTTGAGCGGAGAGATAGGTCTGAAAGAAGCTCTTGATGTTGGCGATCGCAAGTTCGGTCTCCTGCAGCGTGAGAGGTGATGCATATCCTTCAGGATAGTAGTACTGTGGACTCATGATAGTTCCCCTGTATATGGTGGTGTTTCTGCCAGTTTCTGTCAGTATAGCGCAATACGCTGTACGTGACCATACGGGAACACTCCAAGGGGACGATGCCCTCTCATGAGAACGTGATACGGTGCAGCTATAACGGCAGGGATCATGTCCTGCAGAGGGATCGCGTACTTCCGAAAGAGGCCAAGACCTGACAGAGCGGGCAAGATACCCTGCATTCCTATCATAGCGGATATACAGCCGGCAGAGTGGAAGACCTCATGCATGGATCCTGCAGACGGGGTGTACAGCTGTATCCGACACAGCTGGTCTGATATGCGATCTTCGCAGCTTCACAGATGAGGTGTCTGCATACATTGCGTATACGTATGCACGATTACTGTGTGAAAAATGCCTATCATCGGCCAGATCGTGCTCATTGTGTGCGAGGTATGCAGAACAGCATCGCTGTCTTCATGATGGATCACCATGATCAGAAGGTATCTTCAGAGCAGCGAAGGTCGTGGACGATCCCTGATGTCTCCGACTGGTCCTGATCGATCAGGGAGGATTGGGAGGGGGTGTATTACTATCTACCATATATACAATTGGTGAGTACCATAGAAGGGTGGGGTGGAGTGGGATGAAGGTCGGTCCGCTCTGCACAGTCTTTGACTGGTGTTATGAGAGCAGTGCCATGGTCCTGGTGGGCAACAGGCTGTAGGATGAAAAAATCGTTAAATAATGTTTGACGGGTCAGATAAGCTGTGGTATGGTTAATCAGATGTATACGTATACATCATGAGGTATTCTATCAAGGAGAGGGGTCAGGATGAAGCAACTATTCAAGTGGTTGGATATAAATTTCGAGCCGGTGATGATGGCAGTGATGTTCTATGCGATAACACTGCTGCTTACCCTGCAGGTGGTACTGCGATTCGTATTCTCAACGGGGTTTTCCTGGGGCGAAGAGGTCGCGCGATTCATGTTCGTGTGGCTGATGTATTTTGGTATCGCCTATGCGACCAGGAATCAGCGTCATATCAGAGTGTCGTTTCTCGTACAGAGATTCGGAGACAAGGGACACAAAATCGTCATGATCATCAGTGACATGATCTTTCTGATCTTCTCACTGCTCATTCTGCTGTCTGCGATCAAAGTATGTCAGTCGATCTTTGCATATGAGGATATGGCAGTGACGATCAATGTATCACTGAATGTGGTCTATGGAGCCGGTGTAGCGGGGTTCGGGCTCATTGCCATACGACTGATCCAGTCGATCATCTGGAAATTCAAGAACTTCAGTGAAGATATGGAAGTGTTCGAGAATTACGCAGGAGCGTATACCGGTGCCGATAAGATCTGTTTTCTGCCCAAAGTGGATCTGACAGCAGGACCTGAAGGTATCGAAGACACAAAGGGGGGTGAGTGATGGTAGCTCTGTTATTTGGTTCGTTGGTAGTGATGCTGCTGTTCTCGATACCCATCGGTATCGCCCTTGGTGTCGCTTCCATGCTTACGATCTATCCTGAAAACGTATAAATAAAAAAATAACCAAGCTCAACCATATGGTGTATAATGAATTAACAACAAAACGCTAAACACCAGGAGGGTGAGCTTGATTAAGTTGAATTCTACACCAGAAACCCTATCTAGCACAGGGGGAATTGTACTCGCAGGGAAGATTTTTTCCAAAATTGGACTTTCACCTGACACATCAGATTCCATCACTGAAAAAGAGCGTCATGTCCTGACCTTATTGGCAGGTCTTCAGGTTCAAGGACGAACACGATTTGCTGAAGCCGAACCATTTCGTCATGATCACCTTTTCCGAGAAGCCCTGAATCTTTCCCACGTATATGCTCCTGATACGCTCCGATTG
>JAIPFY010000047.1 GCA_021736385.1 Spirochaetia bacterium
GGGTATGGGATGCAGCTCTATCTTTTTTTGATGAAAATGATAGGGTATTCCCCGGCAGATGCAGATAGAGAGAGGTTTCTTCTGCAGGGTGTATCGCATTGCATTGAAAGGTAGTCCGTAGTATGATAGAAAAGAAAAAGATGGTAAAACGAAAGGTTCGACAACGCAGGGTCTCTTCTGTTGATGTAGCACGGGAGGCCGGGGTCTCACAGGCTACCGTATCCAGGGTCTTCAACAGGACGAAGGGGACGAACGTCTCTGAAGAGACGGTAGCCAAGATCATGCAGACCGCAAAACGACTCAACTACCGCCCCAGTGTCATCGCCCGAAGCCTGCAGCAGAATTCAACGAACATCATCGGGATCATAAACCGGAACTTCGAGAGTAATTTCCATATGCAGTCACTTGATATGTTCTCCCGGGAGTTGCAGAAGCTCGGGTATTCTACGCTGCTGCTCAACCTGCCGGAAGACGGGACCATGGATGCGACGCTGCATCTGGCACTTGAGTATCAGGTTGACGGGATCATTCTTACCTCGACGATGCTCTCCTCTCGTCTGGCTGAGGACTGTATCAGCTATGACACCCCCGTCGTGCAGTATAACCGCTACTCACTGTATCAGGAAGTGGATTCGGTATGTCTTGATAATTTCAAGGCAGGAAACGAAGTAGGGAAATATCTGATAGAGACCGGCCACAAGCGTATCGCTTTTGTATCCGGCAGGAAAGAGTCCTCGACGAGTATCGACAGGCGTCTGGGGCTGATACACAGTCTTGATGAAGCGGGACTGCCATTGGTTGCGGAGTATACCGGTGAATATACCCATGAGTCAGGCTGTGAAGCCGCTGATGCATTCATCCACGGTATCAGTCGAGATCAATGGCCCGATGCGGTCTTCTGCGGTACCGATATCGCTGCGACAGGATTCATCGACCATGCCCGCCGAGCCTATGGGATACGGGTACCTGAAGATATATCGGTGGCAGGCTTTGATGATACACCGATGGCTACCTGGCCCCAGTACGATCTTACGACGGTGATGCAGCCGATCGAGACGATGGTCCAGGAGACTCTGGAGATCCTCATGGATCTCATCAAGTATGAGAAATCAGGGGTCATCAAGAAGATGATCCCGGGAACATTGGTCAAGCGATCGTCAGTGATCGATCGTCGCTGATGAAAAAGGCCTTCTTGTGAAGGTTTTTTCTTTATATTGAAATGCATACGTATACATTTTTATGTAGGTGTGCTATAACGAGAACAGGATGAACAGAAGAGATATCTTCACAGCACTGATCAATACAGTCACTGATGAAGTCATGACTGAGACCGCACGAAGGATGAAAGACCTCGGGACAGGAGGAGGCTATAGTATCTCCACCTGCCACACTATCAACTGGACATCCCACCGGCTACTGGAGCATCGCACGATCATGTTCGAGACGATACCTGGGTAAGGGCAGTATCCGCTTATGCCGGATGATATAGATACATGACAACCATTACTGAATAGAAGAGGAGATATAGCATGAACAAAACGTATTTTCACCGAGTATCAGAGCTGACCCCGACACGGTTCTGGATAAATAATGTGACACGGGAAGAGGCAGACACCGCGATCGCTGCAGGAGCTGTGGGGTGTACCCAGAACCCATCGTATGTCTACAAGATGCTGGTCCATCCTGTTGAGA
This sequence comes from Spirochaetia bacterium, assembly GCA_021736385.1. Lineage (GTDB taxonomy): Bacteria > Spirochaetota > Spirochaetia > CAKZLE01 > CAKZLE01 > JAIPFY01. The sequence continues at coordinate 1,693 of JAIPFY010000047.1, forward strand.
GCCCATACGCTCTCGAAAAACTGGATGCGATCATCGCGAACGAGTCCGATGATGAGATCGTACAGGAGATCCTGCAGCAGCAGCTCGTCGGTGAAGTGGCTAAGCACTTCCTGTCGCTGTATGAAGCATCGAAAGGAAAGACCGGGTATGTCAGTGTCCAGGGTAATCCCTTCAGGGAGGATACCGAGAACATCGTGCGAAATGCACGGATGAACCGTGAAGCCGGAGAGAATATCATGTGTAAAGTGCCGGTGACCGAAGACGGTCTGAAGGCTATAGAGATTCTCATAGCAGAGGGTATACCCATCAATGCCACCGAAGTCATGGGCGTCCGACAGGCTATGGATGTCTGTGATGTCTATGACAGGGCGACCAGGGATATGGATAATCCTCCTGCGGTCTACTACTCGCATATAACAGGGATCTATGATGAGTATCTAAAGAACTACGCGAAGGAGAAACAGATCGAGATCTCAGATGACATACTCTGGCAGGCCGGGATGGTGATCGCCAAGAAAGTACATAGACTCACTAAAGAACGTGGAAGTGCCGTGGGATTCATCGGCGGCGGGGCTCGTGGGCTCGAACACTTCACCGAGATGGTGGGAGCTGACTGTAACATCACGATCAACTGGAAGGGGACCGCAGACAAACTCATCGAACAGAATCTGCCGGTCGTCGACCGCTTCCATGCTCCGGTATCAGAAGGGGTCCTCGATGAGCTTCTCGAGAAGGTCGATGATTTCACACGGGGCTGGATGATCAACGGTCTGGAACCTGCTGAGTATGAGGAGTTCGGCCCGGTAGTACTCTTCAGGACCTCGTTCGAGAAGAGCTGGGCTGCAGCACGGGATATGATCGCAGAGAGAAGAGCGAACCAGTGACCGATACTGATCGATTCAGTGAGAATCGATCAGACAGATATCAGGAGTGAATGATGAGCGGTATACACGACAGGGTCAGCCTGGAGTTCGAAGAGAACGGTGACCGATGCCAGGATCTGATCAGTGAGCAGAGCTCGATCGAACAGGTGGCAAGCGGGTTTCGTTTCCTGGAGGGACCAGTCTGGATAGAGGAAGATCAGACCCTCGTGTTCAGCGACATCCCCGGGAATGCCCTATATACCTGGAATGCCGAAGCAGGGGTAACGATGCTCCGGCAGAACAGTTATCTGGCAAACGGGAACGCGTTGGATCGGGAAGGGCATCTGATCACCTGTGAGCACGCCACGAGCAGGGTGACCATGACTGATCTGGGCAGTGGTGCCTATTCGGTACTCTGTGACTCATATGACAGCAAGGCCCTGAACAGCCCGAACGACGTGGTCGTCAGTACTGACGGGAGCATCTACTTCACCGATCCGCTGCCCGGCAGACAGGCACGGGTAGGTATCCCCCGTGCGGCGGAACTATCGTTTCAGGGGATCTACCGCTATGACCCCAGCGGCACCATCCAGCTGCTCGATGACTCGTTCACCCTGCCTAATGGACTGTGTTTCAGTACCGACGAGCGACAGCTGTTTGTCAATGACTCTGCAACCGGTGCACTCATGGTCTTCGATGTGGATGCTGCAGGCACACTGTCAGGCAGACGGCATTTCAGTACGCTGGCGGGAACCGGGAACGGCTGTGCTGACGGTATGAAGATCCATCGCAGCGGATACCTCTTCTGCACCGGGCCCGGCGGGATCCATATCCTCGATCATGCAGGAGAGAGGGTCTGTCTGATCAGGACTCCGGAGGTGGCTGCGAATCTGACGTTCAATGAAGAGCAGACACAGCTCTATGTGGCTGCGACGACGTCTATCTATCGGATCACGCTCTCAGATGTCACACGGAGATGATGAAGCTATTCTTTGTAAGAATATGTATACGTATACAGTATTGGAGGTGTTATGACTGATGACCAGAGATATATACAGCCTGAAGTGCTTGAGCGGTTCCTCGGGAACCTGTTCGAACGCGGCGGGATGAGTACGACGGATGCAGCCTATTGTGCGGACTGCATGGTCAAGACCAACCTGTGGGGGGTGGATTCACACGGGGTGCTTCGGATGCCGATCTATTTGAAACGGCTGCTCTCGGGAGTGATCAATGCGAAACCTGATATCAAGCCGCTCAAGGACTCAACAGGACCGATAGCCCTGATCGACGGAGATTCCGGCATGGGCTATATCGTCGGAAGAGCCGGTATGAAGCTGGCTATCGAGAAGGCAAAGACGCATGGCATCGGTATGGTCCTGGCAAGGAACAGTAATCACTATGGTGCTGCGGCCCTGTATGCACGTGAGGCTGTCGAAGCCGGGATGATCGGGATCTCTACGACCAACGTGATCCCGAACATCGGGATGAAGGGCAGTAAGCGACCTTCGACCGGTAATAATCCCATAGCGATGGCAGCTCCTCTCTGTGAAGACTTTCCCTTTGTGCTTGACATCTCCCTATCTGCTGTTGCAGGGGGAAAACTGCTCCTTGCAGCAAAGAAGGGTGAGAAGATACCAACAGATTGGGCAGTGACCAGCGATGGGAAGGAGACTGATGATCCTGTTGCAGGATTCGCAGGGTTCCTGCTGCCGGTCGGTATGCATAAGGGATTCGGACTGTCACTGTTCATAGATCTGATCACAGGGGTGTTGAGCGGGGGACCGTTCCTTCATGATCTGAAGAGTATGTATAAGCATGCAGAAGACCCTTCTCTCACTTCTCATCTGTTCCTGGCGATCGATCCTGAGATCTTTTTGACCAGAGAGGAGTATGAACAGCGAGTACAGCAGTGGGCGGCTATGGTGCATGGATCGGAGATGGTCGATCCTGCCGTGAAACAGGTGATCCCCGGAGAGATAGAGTTCAACCGGGAACAGGAACGCAAGGCTTCAGGCATCCCGATGCCGGAGGACCTCATCAAGGAACTCGCAGCGTATGGTACAGAACTCGATGTGCAGCTGCCTGGTGTGTTAGTGCAATGATTAAGCGGTCCGCTTAACAAGATAACAAAGATTCCAATAGGAGAAAGAACGATGAAGAAACAGACGACATTCAAGATGGATAGACGAGATTCAGTGTGGTTCCAGGAGAACAGCGCTCATGTGAACGCAGCGTATGCCAAAGAGGTGTGTGACGTGGCGATCCTGCCCCTTGGAGCCATCGAACAGCATGGTGGACACTGTCCCTGCGGGATGGACACCTATAATGCGATCGGTATCGCAGAGAAGGTTGGATTGGCAACAGGAGCGATGGTACTTGCCTGCCCGATGTATGGATCACACCCCTATCACCACTGGGGCATGCCCGGAACCATCCCGCTGACCTTCGAGACACATATCGGACTGGTCATGGATATCATCAGAGGAGCAGCGGTATGCGGATTCAATAAGTTCATCATCATCTCCGCTCATGGACAGGTCTCCTCTACGATCGTAGCGGTCCACAAGCTCGGTATCGAAGGTCTGTTCACCATCTCCTCGACCTGGTACGACTTCCTTCGTGACAACAAGACCGTGCTGGAAGACTACATGTGGCATGCAGATGAGGCCGAGACCTCTGTAGGACTCTACCTTTACCCCGATATGATCAACATGGACCTTGCAGAAGCCGGTGGTGGAGAAGGTCTCATCGACGGATCATGGAAGGTCGCTCCCGGTGAAGCCTCTCTTCCAGGTATGCTCTACCACTTCGAAGGGACCTTCGCCCTTCCTGAGAAGGATGATCTTGAGACCGGTGTGATCGGGGATCCTACCAAAGCTACACGAGAGAAGGGTGAGAAGCTCATCGAAGGTGTGGTAGGCTATTATGCACGATTGATCGAAGAGATAAAGAGCAAGTATGCTGTCGGGATCAACCCCCTCGGATTCAGGAACCCAACCGGATACAATACCACCGCTGACATCTCTTATGACAAAGATCATGATGCGAAGGGGCGGCTGAAATAATGAAGCTGAAGGACAAAGTAGCAGTTATAACCGGTGGGACCAAAGGGATCGGACTGGGCATTGCTATCGAGTTCGCCAGGGAAGGGGCTACGGTCGTTATCGGCGGCCGTAATCCCCAGACCGGAGAGCAGGGGCTGGAACAGCTGCTTGCTCTCGGTGGTGAAGCGATGTTCGTTCCCTGTGATGTAGGTGATCTTGAGAGCCTGCAGCACATCATTGCTAAGACTGTCGAAACGTACGGCAGGATCGATATCTACGTCTCGAATGCAGGGATCAATGATTCTGATAAGACTCCGTATCTCGAGATCACCCCGGAGCAGTATGACCGCATCATGGATGTGAATCTCCGTGGGATGTTCTTCGGTGATCAGTATGCTGCACGGGAGATGGTGAAGCAGGGAACCGGTGGAGCTATCATCAACATGTCCTCAGTGAATGCATACCTTGCACTCAACTCCCAGATGGTCTATACGACCAGCAAGGGCGGGGTGCAGCAGCTTACGAAGGTCCAGGCTGGTGACCTTGCACCCTATGGGATCAAGGTCAACGCCATGGCTCCGGGGCCGATCGAGACCGATCTCATGCGAAGAGTTGGCTCTGACCGCCAGCTGATGGATACCATCATCTCCAGGACCCCCATAGGAAGGATCGGCACCACCAGAGAGTGCGGGAGGCTGGCAGTATTCCTGGCATGTGATGATTCAGATTTCATCATGGGGCAGTCGATCTACAACGATGGGGGCCGAAGTTTTCAGGCATTTCCCGTACCTGGATACAAGACCGTGACAGAAGAAGACTACAGTCTTCTGCAGCAAGCGAAAAAGGAGAAGCCATGATGGGTAATCTGCCAAAAGTCGGAATGATCACTTTCGGTGATCATCGACCTGATATGTGGGAGAAGGTCTTCTCTCATAAGACCATACCGCTGCATGCAGCAGCAGTCGAGCTAGCAGGGCAGCTTCCGGTAGAACTGGTGGTCGCCTCGGAGATAGCCAGGACACGGGATCAGATCAACGCAGCCGTGGATGAGCTCAGAGCTCAGAAGGTCGAAGTACTCGTAGCCCATATCCCCTGCTGGACCTCGCCGAACCTGGTCGTTCATGGCATCCAGAGAATGGGACTGTATACCATCCTGCTCGGAAACACCGATCCTGGGACCCATGGCTGTGTGGGACTCCTAGGCGCCTCAGGTGCGCTTGCCCAGATCGACTATCCGCACAAGAATATTCGTACTGGATATGAGAAAGAGGCCTATGAGCAGAAGCTGCTGCCCCTGATGCGGGCTGCCTCGATACAGGAGAAGCTCAAAGGTTCGGTGTTCGGTCTCTTTGGGGGACGATCCATCGGGATCGATACCGGGTTGTACGACCCGATGCAGTGGAAGAAGCAGTTCGGGATCGATACTGAGCATCTCGATCAGATAGAGATCATCAGGCTGGCAGAGCAGATGCCTGCTGACCGTATCGATACGATGCGCCAATGGTTCGAACAGCATGCACAATCGGTTGAATACACTGATACGAAGTTCACCAAAGAGAAATTCGATTTTCAGCTTGCCTGTTACCTTGCGACAAAAGACCTCATCGATGACTATGGGATGGACTTCATCGCGATCAAATGCATGCATGAACTATCTAACTCCTATGTTCCCCAGTGCATGACCCAGGCCTTGCTGGCAAATCATGAAGATGCTGAAGGTCCCAAGGGGACGACACCGGTGGCCTGCGAAGCAGATGCCGATGGAGCCTTGACGCAGTATATTCTGAAACTGCTATCAGGAGGACTTCCGACTTTCTTTGCAGATGTCAGCCACATCGATGGCCCGAATGAGATGATGTACTGTGTGAACTGTGGTGCGATCAATGTCTTCTATGCCGGAAGGAACAGCGATACGAGGGAGAATCTGAAGCATATCAGGATCAGAGAGTCCGTACGTCCTGCAGGTGGAGGCATCACCTATTTCAATGCATCCCCGGGTCCGATGCAGCTTGCCAGGCTCTACAGAAAAGCCGGTACGTACAAGATGGCGATCATCCCCTGTGAAGCAGAAGCACCGACACAGCAGATGCTCGATGATTTCATCGAGTCGCGAGGTCCCCATCAGCTGCCGACACTATTCGCCAAGGTCCACTTCGATCTTGATCGTTTTGTGAATGAATATGGATCGAACCATATATCAGGGGTCGTTGGTTGTTATCGGGATGAGTTGCTGGAGATCTGTGATCTCCTGGGAATCGAAGCTGAAGTCTTTGAGTAGACTATGAGGAATATGAGATGATTGAGAAGAACAGAAATCGAGTACGGAAGATATTGAAAGACGGTGGTACCGTCTCCGGTGCCTGGCTGCAGGCCGGCAGTCCCATCACGGCAGAGATACTGGCTGAAGCCGGCTACGAAGCCCTTATGGTCGATCTGGAGCATGGGCCCGGGGATGTCATGACGACCATCGGACAGATCCAGGCAATGAAAGGGGAGATCGCTGTCCCCTTCTCCAGAGCTCCCTGGAACGACTTCGTGCAGATCAAGCGAATCCTTGATGCGGGAGTGTTTGGGCTGCTCGTACCCTATGTGAACACCAAAGAGGAAGCAGAGGCTGCCGTTGCGGCTATCTCCTACCCGCAACAGGGGATCAGGGGAGTGGCGGGATCTCCCCGTGCCGCACACTATGGATACGATTCCATGGACTATCTGACGCATGCGAACGATGAGATCTATCTGATGACCGCTGTGGAGACACCTGAAGCTGTGGCGAACATCGATGAGATACTGACTGTGGATCGACTCGATGGTATCTTCATCGGCCCCATGGATCTGGCTACCAACATGGGTTCATTCGGTGATCCGAAGGCCGAAGCTGTTCAGGATGCGATCAGAGAGGTGGAGAAGAAGGTCCTGGCGTCAGGAAAAGTGCTTTCGACCGTAGCAGGCTCCTGGGCAGATGCACAGAAGAAATATGAGAGAGGCTACCGCATGGTCTTCTTCTTCTCTGACACGACCGTCCTTGGAGCGGCAGCCAGAGAGAGGATCTCATCCTACAGGAAGTTCACAGAAGCGAAGAGCTGAGCGGAAGATGATGCGTACTGCAGAAGAGGCCCCTTGAAAAAGGGGCCTCCCCCTGTGCAGGGGAGGCAGACAACTATAACAAAAACCTATTTCCATCCGGCAAAGGGGAAGTCCACAACGTCGTTGGTAGCCATGGCTTCAGGATACACATTCACCAGTGATCCATCCTGCCACTGCATACCACCGATTTGGCATCGTTGGTTCTGGCCGGTAGAATCAAAATCTACACCGTGACCGGTCGGCAGTGAACCGAGGGGGAAATCGAGGGCATCTGTGAGTCTGCTCAGTTCAGCAACGTCTTCAGGGTCCTCTGCGTTCATGAGCACTTCGTTGGCGACCAGCCATACGGCCTGCCAGGTGAGCATGTTCACGACGATCGGGTCATGTCCGAGTTTCTCTTGTACGATAGAGGTGAACTCTTTGTAGGGTTCGATCATCGAAGGGGCCATCGTAGCGAGAGCCGGGGTCTGCAGGGGGTCACAGTCGAACATACCCTGAGCATCAGAACCCAAGGTCTCCCAGAAGACCGGCAGGCTGAAGCCTGTACCGAGACCGACGAACCCAAGAGGTGAGAAGTTCATATTCTTCGAGTTCTTCACGAAGTTGATCGCATCGTTGATATAGGGAGTCATGATCACGAAGTTGGCATCGGCAGCTTTCGCTTTGAGTACCAGAGGGGAGGTGTCGGGAGTGTCTTTTGAATAACTCTCATCGACGACGACCTCCATGCCGAGTTTCGCAGCTCCGTCCTTGTACCCGATACCGGTGGACATACCGAAGTCCGAGTTCTCGTAGAACAGGGCGAGTTTCGCATCTTCATACGGGATGTTCGCATCATCACAGAGTTTTGCCAGGAAATCGATAGCCGATTCACCCATCACAGAACCCTTGAAGTGCAGGCGGTAGATCCCATCGAGGTCTCGATCGGTGATGCCGTCAGCAACAGAGATCACTTCCATGTAGTAGCCTCCGTTCCTGTTGATGACACCGGTCATCACAGATGATAAGGCGCTTCCGTAGGTACCGAAGAAGATCTTCACACCCTCTTTCTGTGTCAGTCGGTTTGCTTCTGACTGTGCAGCTGTGGTGTCAGGTACATCTGAGATCACCGGCAGCAGCATTCTTCCGTTGATTCCGCCTCGTTCGTTGATCTGGTCGATAGCGATCAGTGCAGCCTGCAGTGATTCTTCACCCATCAGTCCCAACGCGCCGCTTCGTGCGAACATGAGCCCTACTTTGATCGGTTCATTCTCTTGCGCAGGTGCTTCCTGGCTGCCGTTGGCAGTCACGGTGAACATCACAAGAACGATCAGCAGCATGGCTAAAACAGTTTTCTTCATAGCGATTCCTCCATTTTTTTAGACAATTGGTATCGTTTATCCGGAAGATAGGCCCGTTCGAGCATATTTCCCAGGATCAACTTCTGTATCTCAGATGTCCCGTCGATGACAGAGATCATCTTGGCTTCACGCATCAGGCGTTCAAGCACATTCCCGGTGCGGTAGCCTTCTGCTCCGAAGAGCTGGCAGCAGGCGGTGGTCACCTCCATGGCAAGATCACCGCAGTAGAGTTTTGACATGGCAGCTTCCTGATCAGGGTTCCTGCCGCTGTCCATGCAGGCTGCCGTGTGATAGACCAGGTGCCTGCCTGCAGCGACTTTCGTCTGCAGTTCTACCAGCTTCCACTGGAGGGGCCGCTGCTTCAGCAGCGGCTGCCCGAACTGGCTTCTTCGGGCAAGGTAGGCTGCGGTCTGTTCCAGCGCCTCCTCGCACAGGCCTATGGCCATGGCAGGGGTGAAGATCCGTGCCAGCAGGACCGACCACAGGGCATCCCGGTAGCCATGGGTGGAGACCACCCGGTCCTCCGGTACGAAACAGTCGGTAAGTACGATCGTCGCCTTCGAGAGGACATTCCCTCCCATGGTCTTCATATCATGAGTGATGCGCAGACCCTCTGACGGGATATCGATCAGCAGGGTGATCATCTCCCGTGCCTCGGGCTCTTCGAGTTTGACCGTCACATCGAACAGTGACGCCTGTGAGCCGTTGGTCACCCACGTCTTGCAGCCGTTGACGAGGTACCCTCCCGGTACCTTCTTCGCATAGCTGGTCATCGCTGACGGGTCAGAACCAGCCTGCGGTTCGGTGAACCCGAATCCCAGGATCTTCTCCCCTGAGATCATCTGTGCCAGCATGCCGCGTACGGCAGCTGAACTCTTGAAGACAGACATCTCATAGGTCATGTTGTTGTGGCATTCCATAGCCAGCACGAACGGGAAGGATGAACGGGCAAGCCCCTGATAGATCAGGGCTGTCTCCAGGAAGCTCAAGCCCCTTCCTCCGAACTCCCGGGCAGTGTTCAGCCCGAGATAGCCGTCCCGTCCCGCCTGCAGGAAGGTCTCGGTGGGAAAGATACCCTCCCGGTCCCAGGTCGCTGCATGGGGCAGGAAGTGTTCGCTTCCGTACTGCTGTGCGTCCTGAAGCAGTCGCTGTTCACGTTCAGTCAGCTGATAGGTCATCGGTTATCGCCTGTTCCTGTTCTTCGAGTCCACGAAGGTCCCGTAGATCCCCTTGGGGATGAGTACGATGACTGCGAGCATGATGACTCCGTAGATCAGCAGATAGAGCCCCTGATACGTCCCGCCAAACTGCGAGCGAAGGAATATCTCCAGCGGGGTGAGGATGAACGATCCTACGATCGGTCCGATGACCGTCCCTATCCCGCCCACGATCGACAGCGCTGCTACCTTGGTGGAGAAGGCGACGGTGAAGACGGTATGGGGATCGATGAAGAGCAGGTACTGTGCATACAGAGCCCCTCCCACGCCGGTGAAGAAGGCACTGATCAGCAGTGCTCTGAGTTTGAACTGGAGAATATCGACACCAAGGGAAGAGGAGGCTGTCTCATCTTCACGTATGGCTCTGAGATAGTACCCGGTTCGTGAGGTGTTGATATAGCTGATCACCGCGACGATGGCAGCCATGAGGGCGACGAAGAGGGTGTAGTAGACGAAGTAGCTCTTGAATACCACATTGTATACAGAGGGTTCATAGGGGATGTTCAGACCTTCTGAGCCTCCGGTCAGTCCGTGGAACCTGATCGCGAGGACCAGCAGGATCTCGGCGATGGCGATCGTGGAGAGGGTGAAGAACGGACCGTGCAGACGGATGGTCAGGAATCCGATACCCAGCGCGAGCGCCATGGCTACCACCCCGCCGAGAGGGATCCCGATGATCGGTGAGACACCGAGTTTGAGGAACAGGATCGTGGAGGTATAAGCCCCGAGTCCCAGGAAGGCCACATGCCCGACAGAGACCTGTCCCGCATACCCTCCGACGATATTCCAGGCTGATGCCATGCATGCATAGAAGACGATGGTGATGAGGATATCGAGATAGTAGTTGTTGTCGGCGAAGAAGCCGGCCCCAAGCAGGACGATGAAGAAGATCGCCCATCTGAATAGTTGATTATGCAGTAGTTTCATGTTTCACCTTCTTGTGCATTCTGATTCCCGAGAAGAGTCCCTGAGGACGGATGATCAGGATCGCGATAAAAAAGAGGTAGTAGACCACCTGTCTGAAATCCGGTCCGATATAGAATCCGGTGAGGGTCTCGCAGATACCGATCAGGAAGGCTGCTGCCAGCGCGCCCTCGACCTGTCCGAGTCCGCCGAGTACGACGATGACCCATGCGAGCAGGTTATAGACACCACCTGCTGTGGGATAGGCGGCATACATGGTAAGGAGCAGACCTCCTGCCAGTCCAGCCATGGCGATCCCGAGACCGAATGCCAGCACATTGATCAGTTCGACTTTCACCCCCATGAGACTTGCGGCATCCTTATCCTGAGAGACGGCTCTCATGGCCCGTCCGAGATCTGTCCTGTTGAGGAACCAGAGAAAGGCGATCGTGACTGCAACAGCGATCAGGAAGGCCAACAGGCTCTCGTATGATATGTAGATGTTCCCGATCTCGAGCGAACTGCTGAATGAAGACTTCATTGTCCGGTAGTCGGACTTGAAGGTCATGAGCAGCAGATTCTGAATGACCATCGACAGTCCAATGGTGATGAAGATCTGGTTGATCTCCTCTCCGCCGATGGTCTTCTTGATGAGCTGGAAAGCCAGCCAGCCGATCGCGAAGGAGATGGGTATGACGAGGATCCATGATATATAGGGTCCCAGTCCGGTGACATAGTATATACTGAGTGCCGAGTACATCCCGATCACCACGAAGTCGCCGTGTGCGAAGTTGATGATCTTCGATACCCCGAACACAAGGGATAGTCCCATGCTTGTAAGAGCATACACTCCGCCGAGCAGTATCCCTGAAATAATCAATTGTAACAGCATCTATTCCTCCTGAAGATGTATGTATGTGACTTCTGTACCGGGGGCGCTCATATTCCCAGATATGCTCTGCGCAATCCATCATCATGAAGCAGGAACTCTCCGGTACCTTCCATGGTGATGTGTCCGCTTTCCAGGACATAGCCCTTGTCAGCCAGGGAGAGTGCCTGCTGCACATTCTGTTCCACCAGCAGGATGGTGACGTTCTCTCTCTGGATGTCCTGTATGATCTCGAAGACCTGGGAGATCAGGATAGGGGCAAGTCCCAGTGACGGTTCATCGAGGATCAGCAGTTTCGGGCAGCTCATCAGGGAACGGGCGATGGCACACATCTGCTGTTCACCCCCTGAGAGTGATCCAGCCTGCTGGTCTTTACGTTCGTAGAGCCTCGGGAACAGTTCGTATGCCTTCTTCAGGTTCTTCTCCCGGGACCCCCGGACCGACTTGAGGTAGGAGCCCATGAGCAGGTTCTCCCTCACACTCAGGTCAGGGAAGAGCCTTCTGCCTTCCGGAGTCTGGACCAGCCCTCTCTCAACCCGTGCTGCGGGTGAGAGCAGGGTGATATCTTCACCCATGAACTCGATAGAACCTGCCCATGCCCGGTTGAGACCGCTGATGGTGTTGATCAGGGTGGTCTTCCCTGCAGCGTTCGAACCTACCAGGCTCACGATGGAGCCTTCGGGTATGGTCATGGATATATCGAAGAGTACTTTACTCTCTCCATAGCCTGATTGGATGTCTCTAATTTTCAGCATGGTATTCATCTCCCAGATAGGCTTTGATGACGTTGGGATCCTTCGCGACGACCTCAGGGACATCCATGGCGATCAGTTTGCCGCTGTCGAGGACCAGGACCTTCTCTGCGATCGCCATGATGCATCGCATCTTGTGTTCGATGACCATGATGGTGATCCCTTCTTTGTTGAGTTTGACGATGGTCTGCAGCACCTGATCGGTCTCCTGCGGATTGAGTCCTCCCATGACCTCATCCAGGAGCAGGATCTTCGGTGTCGTGGCCAGTGCCCGGGCGATCTCTACCTTCTTCTTGATCGCCAGAGGAAGGTTCTTTGGCTGGTCATGCTGGTACTGGTCGATATCAAGTCGCTTCAGGATACTCAGAGCCAGTTCCTCTGCCTTCAGATGGTTATGGTTGTGCAGGAACGCTCCGACCATGACATTCTCGATGACACTGATGTTCTTGAACGGTTTGACCACCTGAAAGGTCCTGGCCATGCCCATCATGGTCTTCTTGTGCGGTCCCAGGTAGCTGATGTCTTCGTGATCGAGCTCGATGGAGCCCGACGTGGGTTTATAGACCCCGGAGATCACATTGAACAGGGTCGTCTTGCCTGATCCGTTCGGACCGATGAGCCCGACTATCGAACCTTTCTCAACGGTACAGCTGACATCGTTGACAGCTTTCAGACCGCCGAACTCTTTTGTTACTTGTCGAATAGTTAGCACGCTTGTCCCCTTGTGTGTATATACTACGCGTACGAAAAATATATATACGAAAAATCGTTATACATATCATACGCATGCATTCGTAATTCTGTCAATTAATTTTTATTTTGGAGAAAATCCATGGAGACCATGATAAAAAAATAGAAAAACCGCTTAAAACCGCTTTTAACCGCATAAAATCAATAAAATACGTATAAAATAGCAGCTATTGGTGAGAAATCAACGGATTATATTTTTTGCTGTTTGCATCTGTTCATTTATATTGTATGCTGAGAGGCACTATGAACTAATGGTTGGCTGTCAAGATGGTGGAACAAGAGATACATATGCTGGTCACACAGCTGAGAGAAGATACCCTGGATATGAATCGGGTGGAAGTGATCGAGGCCTCACGTGCGCTCGAGTCTCCCCTGTATCCGGTCCTGTCGAGTTTTGCGAACAGACGAGGCGGGGGGATCATCCTGTTCGGTCTGCAGGGACCGAAGTGCAGTGCATCAGGGATCTACGATGTTGATGATCTGCAGCAGCTGGTGCTTCTGCAGGGCAGACAGATGTCTCCTGAGGTGCACCCCCTGTGCACACGTACCAGGATCGACCGGCACGATGTGCTCTGTGTGGAGATCCCGGAGTGTCCCTTCGATAAGAAGCCCTGCCACTATCTGGGAGCCGGCAGAGTCCATGGTTCCTATATCCGCTTGAATACCGATATCGAACCTATGACTGAGTATGAGATCTATCGCTATGAAGAAGCCTCCTGTTCTCTGCAGGAGGATCTGACCGCTGTTATGCGTGCAGGCTTCGAGTCCTTTCATCCGAACGTGCTCAATCAGTATCTGAGGAGTATCAGAACAGCAAGGCCCAATCTGCAGCATATGCTCGATCAGGAGATCCTGACCATGCAGGGGCTTCTGCAGGACGGCAGACCCACGATCGGCGGGATCATGATGTTCGGTATCTATCCTCAGGCGTACTTCCCCCATCTCTTTATCTCGGCCCTGATCTATGATACCGGATGCGAAGGCAGTGAGATCTGTACCCTGGTTGACAGAAAGAAGATCGAGGGGACGATCCCCCAGATGCTCTCTGATTCGATCAATCTGATCAGGACCTGTACCCGCATGCTCGCAGACCGAACAGTACGTGAGACCACTGCAGGGCCTGAGGATGTCTATCCTTCTCTGGCCATCCGGGAGCTGCTGCTCAATGCGCTGGTGCATCGGGACTACAGTATCCATACGCTCCACCGTCCCATCGAGATCCATATCTACAGCGATCACCTCATCATCGAGAGTCCGGGTGGGATGTTCGGGCGGATGGACATCGAGGATCTTGGCAAGAGGGATCAGAGGATCAGGAACCCCCATCTTGCAGGTGCGGTGGAAGTCCTGATGCATTCGTCCAACAGCTTCTGCGGGATTCCCTCCTCACGCAAGGCCCTGAAGGCTGCCGGTCTCCCCGAACCGGTCTTCCAGGATATCCGGGGTCGGTTCCTTGTCTCTCTCTATGCTGCCAGGATGGGCAAGGAGGGCAGATCCATCTCGCAGACAGAAGAGCGTCTGTTCCAGTACTGCCGCACCCCGCGCTCACGTGATGAGATCGCCAGGGAGTTCGGGTACACCAAAGCCTATGTGATCTCGGAGTACATCAATCCGCTTGTCCATGCAGGTCTGCTCCAGCTGACCCTGCCTGAAGTGCCCAAAAGTAAACGGCAGCAGTATGTGACCAGGGCCGGTCTTCCCGGCTGATCGTGCTGATTCCTGAGCGAAAGCGCACAGGAGTCTGTTTATCCACTTATCCAAGTGGTGCTTTTCTGGCATACTCCCTCCTATGGCAGATGATAAAAAGATAATATATTCGATGGTAGGTGTCTCGAAGAGACACCAGCAGAAAGTGGTGTTGAAGAACATCTATCTGAGCTACTTCTATGGAGCGAAGATAGGTGTGTTGGGTCTCAATGGATCGGGTAAGAGTACCTTGCTGAAGATCCTGGCAGGGGTGGATACCGAGTTCGACGGTGAGACCGTCATCGCTCCGGGCTTCACAGTAGGGTATCTGGAACAGGAACCGCTTGCCGATGAGAAGAGAACGGTTCGGGAAGTCGTGGAAGAGGGTGCAGCTGAGGTGCTCGGACTGCTTCAGGAATTCGAAGTGATCAATGAGCAGTTCGGTCAGCAGATGAGCGATGATGAGATGGACAGGCTGCTTGACCGTCAGGGCAAGGTGCAGGACCGTATAGAACAGCTTGACGGATGGGATGTAGAATCGAGGCTGGAGATGGCGATGGATGCGCTGCGCTGTCCCCCCTCTGATGCGACGTTGGATCTGGTCTCAGGCGGGGAGCGCCGCAGGGTCGCCCTGTGTCGCCTGCTGCTGCAGAAACCCGATATCCTGCTTCTCGATGAGCCTACGAACCATCTGGATGCCGAATCAGTGGCATGGCTCGAGCACCATCTGCAGCAGTATGCAGGTACGGTCATCGCAGTGACTCATGATCGGTACTTCCTCGATAATGTGGCAGGATGGATCCTGGAACTCGATCGTGGAGAAGGTATACCCTGGAAGGGGAACTACTCATCCTGGCTGGATCAGAAACAGGAACGACTGCGGATCGAGCAGAAGAAAGAGAGCAGGCGTCAGCAGACCCTCCAGCGAGAGCTCGAGTGGATCAGGATGTCCCCGCGGGCACGGCATGAGAAATCGAAGGCACGTATCGGCGCCTTCAACGCCCTCTCACAGTCGGGAAGGGATGATCAGGACAGTGAACTGCTGATCAGGATACCCAGAGGCCCAAGACTGGGGAACAGGGTCTTTGACGGGGAACAGGTGACCATGGGCTATGGAGACCGTATTCTCATCGATCACCTCGATTTTTCCCTCCCTCCCGGAGGTATCGTGGGGATCATTGGTCCGAACGGTGCGGGGAAGACGACCTTCCTGCGGCTGCTCACCGGAGAGCAGCCTCCTGCCTCGGGTACGATCAGACAGGGAGAGACGGTAAAACTCGGGTATGTGTCACAGATGCGTGAGAGCCTTGATCCTGAAGCGAGTGTCTGGCAGTGCCTCTCAGGCGGACAGGAGCAGATCCGACTCGGCGGCAGGCTGATCAATTCACGAGCCTACTGTGCTCAGTTCAACTTTACCGGAGCGGATCAGCAGAAGAGACTCTCAGTGCTCTCCGGAGGGGAGAGGAATCGGGTGAACCTGGCTCTGACTCTGAAGGAGGAGGCCAATGTCCTCATGCTCGATGAACCGACGAACGATCTGGATGTGAACACCATCAGGGCACTTGAGGATGCGATCCTTGACTTTGCCGGCTGCGTGGTGGTGATCAGCCATGACCGCTGGTTCCTTGACAGGATCTGTACCCATATCCTGGCCTTCGAGGATGACGGTTCCCAGTACTGGTTCGAAGGGAACTTCTCTGAATATGAGGAGAACAAGAGCAGGCGGCTCGGTGTGGATTCCATCATCCCCAAACGCCTCAAATACCGCTCTCTCACCAGAGATTAGCCTCTGCAGATAACCTGCTGCGTGGGAACCGGCTCTATGCAGAGCCGGTTCTTCTCTGGTGGGGAAGGCTCTCCTGGCTATGCCCGGGATCTGGCTGTGATGTGATTGTCACTGCCCTGGCCTGCCAGGATTCGATGCATGCGATCGCCTCTGTGATATCCATCGGGTTTGAAAGATACCCATGGTTGTCACGACTCGCAGAAGACCAGACAGGACTGGATAGAGCAGTCCGACCTTTCGACTTCCTGAGAGACATTCCTGCCACCAGGAAACTGCTTGAGCATGCGGTTCCATTGAAGAGGTATACGCATAGACCAGCAGATAAATATCAGGGATTATCATGGTCACCTGCCGTGTTCGCTTTGTAGGATGCATTTGAGAGGTCAGCGACTTCCAGAAATGCATCAGAATCCAGATCATCGACAAGCTTGTTGAACTCTGAGATATCTATCCCCGAATTCAATCCCATGGCCTTTGGCTGTACGATAAAAGGCGGTTCCTCAGGGTCATGATACCCTGAGAGGAACTGATACAGTGCCGTGTTCACAAGTTCCTTGAAACTCTTGTGCTCTTTGACCATGGATGCGATTTCTGGCCGTAAGGTTACTGTTGTTCTCATAGGTACATCTTAACACCAATAGCAGAAGGCATCAAAGCATCAATCATGCATCTGCTGCTGGTATTCATTGAAGCTGCCAGCTGTCCTTGATTGCTCCGTTTCCTGGAGAAGCCCTCAGATCCACAGGAAATAGTGTGGAGCATGTACTCGATTATGGCATAGACTCAGCATGAGATTCTTCTCATGGTCTGTAGCCTCTGAATGAATTTTTTATAAAAATGTTGACATGTGAAATAACTGATGATATGCTCAAATGGTGAAGCGCTTAAACAGCCTTTTCTCTGTTGTATCTATTATGAATCATATAATTATCGTATGTAAAATAGATTATACATAGACAGATGAGGATGTTTTTTTTTACTAAAAAAGTTTAAGCGTTTAACCTTAACAAACCATGTATTTATACTGATGAAGAAGAATAAAAAGTCTTATAAAAATCTTGTGTGCATACGCACTAAGAATTCACGAATAAGGGGTGGCTATGGGAACGACATTGAAGGACATCGCAGAGTACTGCGGAGTCTCATCAGCTACGGTATCTATGATCATCAACGGGAAGTCCGGGAGGATCTCAGACGATACGATCAGGCGGGTAGAAGATGCAGTTCGACACCTCGGCTACACTCCCAATATAGCTGCAAGAAGCATGGTGACCAAGCAGTCCAAGACTATAGGGCTTACAATCCCTGATATCAGTGACTATTTCTTCAGTGAACTGGCGAAAGGTGTAGGAGATGAGGCCGATGAACATGGCTATGACCTGCTGATCGGTAACACCGGATCAAAACTGGATAAGGAGAAGGAGTATATCCAAGTCTTTCAGGGGAGATCCGTAGACGGTATCATTTTTGCTCCGTTGAATTCCTGCGAAGAGAATGACTTGTTTCAGGGGCTGCAGAAGAAGCACTATCCATTTGTCACGATCGAGAGATACATCAAGGATCAGGTTCCAGGAGTGTTCATGAAGAACTTTCAGGGAGCATATGACCTGACCAGGCTCATGATCGAAAAAGGACACAGGAAGATAGCCTTCATCACCGGACCATTATGCACTGCCAGTGCATCTCAGCGCCTTTCCGGATACAAGGCAGCCTGCAGGAGTATGAACATCGCAGTTGATGAACAGTTGATCTTCTCGGGAGATTTTTCCTATGAGAGCGGAAACCGTGTAGGAATGGAATTCTTTGATGAGCGGGAATGTACGGCTACAGCGATCCTTGCCAGCAACAATCGAATGGCTCTGGGGTTCTATGAAGAGATCCTCTCTCATGGGCTGAGTGTCCCTGAAGATCTTTCCATTGCCGGTATCGGCGGAGCAAGATTCTACCCTGTATTGAATCCCAAGATCACGACGATCGATATGCCGATCTACGATCTTGGCAGAGAGGCTGCAAAACTGTTGTTTCATCTGCTTAAAGGAGAAGAGATCAAAAAGAGAGCCGTTGAGTTCAATCTCAATGTGCTGGATCAGGGGTCGATTAGAGACCTGAACACATTACGATAGATTTAGAGGTGAAGGAGAGAGCATTATGGATCAAACAGCTTCAGGAATTGAGAGTTCCTGGTTGAGAAAACAATTCACAAGGATCAGATCGACACAGGAGTTCGTGGTATTCCTCGTACTGGTACTCCTATTCATCATCATGAGTCTGGCAAGTCCCTACTTTCTCAAGACCCAGAATCTATTCAATCTGCTGCGTAATATGTCTACGATCGGTGTAGTCGGGATCGGTATCACTATGGTCCTGATCACAGGAGGTGTGGATCTCTCCCTGGGCTCGATCGTAGCTGTCACGGCGATGTTCACTGCAAGGATGCTGTGGATGGGTATCCCCTCTCTGGTGGCTATCCCTGCAGGGTTCCTTCTGGGCTTCCTGCTTGGTGCAGTGAATGGACTGGTGATAGCAAAGGTCGGGGTTCCTCCATTCATAACGACACTTGGCATGATGAGTATTGCCCGTGGACTGACCTACCTGTTTGCTACTGGTGTGAAAGGTGCTGTGGCATCGAACATCGGGGTGACCAATGGGTTCATCCTTGCCGTAGGCGGCGGCTACCTGGGGGTAGTTCCCAATTCTGTGATCGAGATGGTGCTGCTGGTGATCATCTTTCAATGGTTTCTCAATAATACGACACTCGGCAGGCAGGTGTATGCATTGGGGAGTAATCGGGAAGCTGCCCGTCTTTCGGGAGTGAATATCGTCAAGGTGGAAGTCTTTGTTTACACCCTTACAGGGGGACTATGCGCCCTTGCAGGGCTGATGTATGCAGGTCTGCTCTCTACTGCTGCCACCAATGCCGGAGTAGGGATGGAGATGGATGTCATCGCAGCGGTGGTCATCGGTGGTGCAAGTCTTTCAGGAGGGAAGGGAACGATCATAGGAGCAGTGATCGGAGCAGCTATCATGGCGATCATCAAGAATGCGTTCGTACTGCTGCATCTTCCGACCTTCGTGCAGACGATCACCCTCGGTCTCGTTGTCGTCCTTGCCGTAGCAGCTGATAATTTGCGAAAGGATTGATCAAAATGGTCAATAGCTCTTTGAAAGAAGAGTTAACAATAAAAAAGGAGAATCTGAAAATGAAAAGAAGCTTGAATGTCCTTATGATCGTGTGTCTTCTTTGTGCATCAATGACTCTGTTTGCTCAGGGTAGTTCGGAAAAAGAACAGCGAGAGCTGCTTCCCGGACCTGATTTCGCAAGTCGAGTGCTTGCTCCTGCTGATGAGGGGGTCGTGCTCCCGTTAACCGGTCATGATGGAAGCCCTATGAAGATTGCTGTACTGGGACTTGAGAACAACCCATTCTGGGTCGATGTCAAGGCGGGAACGATTGCAGCAGCAGAAGAATTGGCTGCCTACGACTGCACGGTGGAATGGATAGTCCCACCGGGAGATGCCCACACCTCTAATGTTTTCGGCAGCGCTATTGAGAACTGTATTATACAGGAATATGATGCAATTGCAACCATCGCCGGGGATAGCGGTATCGTTCCCTTCATCAATAAGGCAGTCGAGGCAGGGATCCCCGTGGCTACCTTCAATTCTGAGACAGATGCATTGAACAAGCGGCTCTTCTTTGTCGGTGCGGACCTGTACGAACAGGGTGTGAATGCGGCTGCTTATATGAAAGATGTGACAGGTGGTACCGGAAAGGTTGCCATCATCACAGGGTTCTTCTCAGTGGAATCGCATGAAGCAAGAAGACTGGGGTTCCTTGATACCATAGCAGAGATCGCTCCGGGACTCACCGTGGTCGACCAGGTAGAGAGCCTTGATAAGGGTGATATCGCATACAGTCAGGCTAATGATTTCATGTCAGCTCATCCCGACCTTGCGGCGATCTATGTCTGTGCAGGAGGTGCTTACGGAGCGGGGAAGGCTATAGAAGATGCAGGCTTGGTCGGTGAGGTGAAATTGATCAACTATGATTTCATAGCTGAGACCATGGATCAGGTCCGTAGTGGCGTATGTACCGGGACTATCGGTCAGAACCCCTTTGCACAGGGGCATGATCCGGCGATTCGCCTCTATAATTATCTTGTAGCTGGTGAAATACCTCCTGCCGGCCGACTGCTGACCAGAAGTGATTTCGTGACCAGGGATAATATGGCAAGTTTTGGATTTTAGGATGGTATGAAAGCCGGGAGGGGCCCTGTCCATCCCGGCTTGTTCCCAAAAGAGACAATCATGAGGAAGGGGTTCATGGATAGAGCATCAGAAATATTAGTAGCTGAAGGAGTCACCAAGCGATTCGGAGGGCTCGTCGCGCTTGATGAGGTGCATCTTCAGATACGACGCGGCGAAGTGCATGCCCTGGTAGGGGAGAACGGAGCTGGGAAGTCGACCATGATGAACATCATCGGTGGTGTGATCCGGAGGGATGAGGGGTCTATACGCTTTGAAGGAAAAGAAGTCGATTTCGCAACTCCCATGGAAGCGATAGACAGTGGTATAGCAGTCATCCATCAGGAATTATCCATGATGCCTGACCTTAATATCATAGAGAATGTCTATATGGGCAGGATGGAAACCCATTACGGCAGGATCATGTGGGATGTGATGGCAAAGAAGACTGCTCAGCAGCTTTCACGGCTTGGACTTACTATTGACCCGTACAAGAAGATCAACCGTTTGACTACCAGTCACCGGCAGATGGTGGAGATTGCAAAGGCGATCTCTACGAACGCCCAGCTTATCGTCATGGATGAGCCAAACTCATCATTGACTGAGAGTGAGTCAGAACGATTGTTCACGGTGATCGACAACCTGCAGAAAGAGGGGATCTCAATCATCTATGTTTCTCATAAGCTTGATGAAGTTCTCAGGATAGCTGATCGGATAACGACGTTCAGGGACGGCCAGTATGTCGGTACCCTCGAACGATCAGAAGCATCGGTGAAAAAGATCATACGTATGATGGTAGGTCGTGATGTGGAGGTCTGCAGCTATCCTGCAGGTAAGACAGGTGATCCGGTACTGCAAGTAAGAGGACTGAATGGGCAGATGTTTCAGGATATAACCTTCTCTCTGAAGAGGGGGGAGATTCTTGGATTTTCCGGTCTCGTAGGAGCAGGAAGGAGTGAACTTGCGCGTGCTCTGTTCGGTGCGGACCCGGTGATGAGCGGAGAGGTCATTCTGGAGGGGCGCCCTGTCTCTTTCAGCTCACCACAGAAAGCGATCAGTGCTGGTTTGGCGATGCTGGCAGAGGATCGAAAGACACAGTCAATATTTCCGAATCTTCCCATATGGATGAATTTGAGTATCAGCAGGCTCTCACAGATGTCACGATATGGTGTGGTCGACTGGAAGAAGGTCGCCCGTATCGTCAATGAGTATACAGCTAAATTCTCGATCAAGATGGGGAATAATCAGCACCCGATCAGTTCTCTGTCAGGAGGTAATCAGCAGAAGGTCATCCTTGCCCGCTGGCTTGCTGTCAATCCGCAGATCTTGATCCTTGATGAACCGACCCACGGGGTCGATGTCGGTGCTAAAGCCGATATCTACACCTTCATTCACCAGCTTGCAGCTGAAGGTCTGGGTATTATATTCATCTCTTCAGAGATGCCAGAGTTGATGGCCTTATGCCATAGGATCATCGTGATGCATGAGGGCTCGATAACCGGGGTCCTTTCGCGTGATGAGTTCTCAGAAGAACGGATCATGACCCTTGCTGCCGGCTATGCTGAACAAACTGTTTAATTGGAGTAGATAATGATAGATACAGGTAAGAAGCGGGTGCTTGATGCATTGAATCACAGGCAACCTGACAGGATACCGATTGATTTCGGAGGGACTGCTGTAAGCGGTATCCACATCTCATGCGTTGAGGCGCTGCGGGAGCACTACGGTCTGGAAAAGAGGATGGTGAAGCTTTACGAACCGTATCAGTGCCTGGGTCTCATAGAAGAGGATCTTGCAGAGATCCTGAAAATAGATGTCGCTCCCGCTCTGGGACCGACGAACTGGTTCGGGGGACGCAGTCCTGATTGGAAACGATGGACAGCTCCCTGGGGTCAGGAGGTACTGGTCCCTGAGGATTTCAATGTCACCTATGATAAGGAGGGCAATGTCTATGCCTATCCTGAAGGAGATCTCAGCGCAGAACCCAGCGGAAAGATGCCGTTCAACGGCTATTTCTTTGATGCTCTGATCAGGCAGGATCCGCTGCCTCTGGACGAAGATGACTTGAAAGTAGAAGATAATACCGAGGAATTTCAGCTTCTGGGGAGTAATGAGCTGCAGCTGATCTCAGCACATGTACACCAAGCATATACTTCCGGAAGAGCGGTGATCGCATCTCTTGGTGGGACCGGGCTCGGTGATATCGCCATCGTACCGGCTATGCATATGAAACACCCGAAAGGGATCCGCGACATCACTGAATGGTATATGTCAACAGTCATGCGGCAACCGCTCCTTCATTCGATCTTCTCCTATCAGATCGATATCGCTATAGAGAATCTCTCACGAGTCAATCAGCTGTGCGGTGATAAGATCGATGCTCTGTTCACCTGCGGGACGGACTTCGGTACGCAAACGAGCACCTTCTGTTCCATCGAGACCTTCAGAGAACTCTATGCCCCGTATTATAAGAGGCTGAATGATTGGATTCATGCCAACACGTCTTGGAAGGTCTTCAAACATAGCTGCGGTTCGGTCCCGGGATTCATCCCTGATTTCATAGAGTGCGGTTTCGATATCCTCAACCCGGTGCAGTGTTCAGCAGCGGGTATGGATCCCAAGTGGCTCAAGAGAGAGTTCGGACATGATCTGGTCTTCTGGGGTGGCGGAGTAGATACCCAGAACACCCTGCCGTTCGGGACTCCCGATCAGGTCTTTGCAGAGGTGCTCGAGCGATGTGAGATCTTCGGCCGAGATGGTGGTTTCGTCTTCAATACGATCCATAATCTGCAGGCAAAGACCCCTACGGAGAACATCATCGCGATGCTCGATGCTGTAACGGAATTCAACGGCAGGTGATCGATAGCTGTTGGTACATGGATCATGGTCCTGACAGAGCGGGCTGCACGACTGGCTGTATGGCTTCTCGTGCAGTTCTGTCTTCCACGGGCACCAGCACAACAAGGCCGGGTTCCCATCCGGACCAGAGGTGAGGATTGAGTCCTGCTTCGGTAGTGATCCATTACCATAGGATACCTGTACATATCTTCTGATAGTGCTATAATGAAATCAGGCTGGTTGGGTCGATACCGGAGCGCTCTTCAGAGATGTTCCGTACGGGATCTTTCCCTGACGCATCATTCCTGATACCGGACCCTTCAGGAGGATTCTATGATCTGGTTCATCGTGATCGTGGCAGTCATCATCATCGTACGGGTTATCAGTACCTCGCGTGCTGCTGCAGAGCAGAAGCATACCCGTGAATGGACTATTGATGATCAGGATCCTGCTAACCCCATGTATGAAGAGATGCAGGAAGAGTTCTTCGATGAGTTCGGGGATGATGATCGGTAGTCTTCTTCCCTGATCCCCGTTCTCCCTCTGGTATGTCGCAGGGATCTTTCTGTCTCTGTGATGCGCGCAAGCCTCTGCAGGAACTGATCTGGTACTCAGTAGTCGAGCCCTGCCGCCTGTACCTGATCTGCAGAAGATGCGTGGCAGGGAGTCACCCCGTAGACCATCGTGCAGCTGCAGCGTGCTTCATGGGTCCTCATGATGAACGACTGGCCGCAGGCTTCACAGGCAATGACGAACGGTACCTGAAGGGGCTGCTGTGAGAACCCCATCATCCGCA
>JAIPFY010000048.1 GCA_021736385.1 Spirochaetia bacterium
AGATGCTCGAGCTCCTGCGGGGAGAATTCCCTGTGCCCGCTGAACTCCCACAGGACCGTCCCCGTACAGGGCAGCCGTGAGGAGCTCACCCGCACGATCGTGGAGTCCTGAGTATATTCGGGGAGCAGGTTCCCATCAGAGGGCTGCTCTGCTGCAGAGGGGTCCTCTTCCCCCAGAAGTGTGAGAGTCCCTCCGAAGTAGTGCTCAAGCGAGCGTTCGAGTTCTTTCATATCCCTCCATACTATCCCGGAAACAGATCTCAAGCCACTGTTTTTTCTCAGATTCCAAGAATCTTTCTCATCATTCTCAATCATTCTCACAACAGACCCTTCATCTCACCCCTGCACGGCACTCCCTATGACCACCGAGCTTCAATACCACCCTCTCATACCTGACAAAGACCATCATCTTACCCGATCATCACGGAAAAGGAGCACTCAGGAAGTGCAGATCTCCGTATAACGAGGAATTGGCACGTCTTTTGCTAGAGAAGAGGCAAAGAAGTTCAACACAGATGAGAAGGAGTACATATCATGGCAGAAGAGAGATCATCGGGGATCGTAGAACAGGTGGCACTTGAGCAGGTCCCGCTCGATCAGCGGCAATCATGGCCGAGTATCGCCCTCATATGGGCAGGGGCGGTCATATCGGTACCGTCACTCATGGTCGGAGGGGCACTGGCAGCAGGGATGCCACTGGGAAAAGGGATCCTGGCAGGGATCACCGGATATATCATCGTGGTGATCTTCATGACCTTTCAGGGCATGCAGGGAAGTGATCTGGGACGACCGACGGTCGTCAATGCCTCATCGGCCTTCGGCCGCAGGGGTGCGGGGATCATCATATCCTTCGTGCTGGGCGTGTCGGTCATGGGCTGGTTCGGTGTCCAGACCAGTGTCACAGGAGCGGCATTCTCCGGGTTCCTCTCACAGCTGGGCGTGACCTTTCCCGTCTGGCTCTCTTCTCTGGTCTGGGGTGTGATCATGCTCACTACCGCGATCATCGGATACAAAGCCCTCTCCTACCTGAACTACATCGCAGTCCCGGCACTGATCCTGCTGGCTGTCTACGGGACCGTCATAGCCCTGCAGACCTACGGACTGCAGGGACTTGCCGCGCATACCACGGCATCTTCGATGACCTTCTTCCAGGGTGTGGCTATCTCAGTGGGAGGGTTCGCCGTAGGCGGCGTGATCGCCGGAGACTACTCGCGATACGCCAGAGACCGTAAGGGATCGGTACTCTCCTCTCTGGTGGGAGTGCTTCCCATCGGCAGTGCCCTGCTGGTAGCAGGAGCCCTGATGTCAGTGGTCGCAGGCACCTATGACATCACACAGGTGGTGAGTACCCTCGGGTTCCCCGTGCTGGGATTCATCATCCTGATCCTCGCAACCTGGACGACTAATGCCGTGAATGCCTATTCAGGCGGACTGGCGATCACCAACATGCTCAACCTCAAGGGCAACAGACGTGCGATGGCTACAGCCGTTGCCGGAGGTATCGGTACGATCCTGGCGATCAGCGGGATCATCAACTACTTCATCTCCTTCCTGGTCGTCATGACCGCAGGGATCACCCCGATCGCCGGGGTCATGATCGCCGACTACTGGATCAGGAACAAAGGGAATCCTGAGACCTGGGAACCTCAGGCAGGTTTCAACTGGGCAGGGATCATCTCATGGCTTGCAGCAAGTGCGATCGGGCTTCTGGTCACCTGGGGTTCACAGGCGATCAACGCCATCGTCGCAGCCGGGGTCCTCTACCTGATCCTCTCGAAGATCATCCCGGCAGGACAGCCGGCAGTGGCTGCACAGGAACTGGATTGATTCCAGTACGATCGGCACCGGGCGGCTGCTCTTCGGTCTATGATCGAGGAGCAGCCGCCTCATGTACCGGAACAGACAAGACTACATCATCATACGACAGGAGGACTACATGAGATTACTGGATGAACAGGCCATAGAGCATATCGCTCTCGGGGCCTCTCTCCTCGGGACCGGGGGAGGAGGAGATCCCCACATAGGACGGCTGATGGCCCTCAATGCCATACGCAAGCACGGTCCTGTCAAACTGATCACCCCCGATGAGCTTCCCGATGATGCCCTGGTGGTACCATCGGCGATGATGGGAGCTCCCATCGTCATCATCGAGAAGATCCCGAACGGAAACGAGTTCATCACGGCCTTCAAAGGCCTTGAAGATATTCTGGGTAAACAGGTCTATGCCACCATCCCGATCGAGGCAGGGGGCGTCAACTCCATGATCCCCATCGCCGTCGCAGCCCAGCTGGGCATACCGCTGGTAGACGCCGATGGTATGGGAAGGGCCTTTCCTGAACTGCAGATGGTCACCTACCATCTTGATGACATCCCGGCAAGTCCGATGGTCATCGTCGATGAGAAGGGCAACAGTGTCATCCTCAAGACCATCACCAACAACTGGGCAGAGGAGATCGCACGAGTGTGCACCGTCACCATGGGGGCTTCGGTCATGATCAGCATCTACTCGATGCTCGGTAGACAGGTGAAGGAGTCGGGGATCAGCGGCATCATGAGTTTCAGCGAACAGATCGGCAGGATCATCGCAGAAGCGAGGAAGGAACGGACGAACCCCGTCAACGACCTGCTCTCCCTGACACATGGCTATGAGCTGTTCAAGGGAAAGATCACCGATGTCAGCAGGAACATCGAGGGCGGTTTCAACCGGGGGCTGTGTCAGATCAGCGGTCTGGAACACCACAGCGGATCCTCCATGCAGGTCAGTTTTCAGAACGAGAACCTCATGGCAGAGAAGGACGGGAAGGTCCTGGCAACCGTACCCGACCTGATCTGCATCCTTGATGCAGACACCTCGGTCCCGGTCACCACCGAGACCCTCAAGTTCGGTCGTCGCGTCGTGGTCATAGGGATCCCCTGTGACCGGCGGTGGAGAACCGAACGGGGCATCGAGACCGTCGGTCCCCGCTATTTCGGCTATGACCTCGAGTACACACCAGTAGAACAGCTTGCAGGGGAGGAGGAACACCATGGAGTATAATATCGGGATAGACGTAGGGGGGACCAATACCGATGCGGTCATCATCGATGATGCACGGAACATCATTGCATCGGTCAAAAGACCTACCACGACCAAAGTCTCAGATGGGATCTCTCAGGCTTTGAAAGCGGTACTCGAACAGGTCTCCATCAACAGGAAGGAGATCACCTATGCCATGCTCGGGACCACCCACTCGACCAATGCCATCGTCACCCGGAAGCATCTGCTCAAGACCGGGGTGATCCGTATCGGCAAACCTGCCGGTATGGCCATCGAACCGATGATCGACTGGCCTCAGTCGCTGCGCTCAGCAGTGAGTGAACAGACCTGGCACATCCGCGGTGGACATGAGTTCAACGGCAAGGAGATCTTCCCGCTCGATGAGCAGGCACTCACCGCAGCCTTCGAGCAGATGAAGGGATCGATCGAAGCCCTGGCGATCACCTCGATCTTCTCACCGGTAGCAGCAGACCATGAACTGCGTGCAGCTGCACTGGCACGGAAGATCCTCGGAGAGGAGCTGCCGATCACCGTATCACATGAGATCGCATCGATCGGACTGCTGGAGCGGGAGAATGCGGCGATCCTCAATGCAGCGCTCAACAGTGTGGCACGATCGACAGCACTCGGTTTTCAGCAGGCACTCATCGATGAGGGAGTGACCGAGGCGAACATCTATCTCTGTCAGAACGACGGGACACTCATGAGCATCGACTACTCGATCGACTACCCTATCCTGACCATCGCCTGCGGGCCGACGAACAGTATCAGAGGAGCCTCTTTCCTGAGCGGGCATGAGGATGCCATCGTACTGGATGTCGGGGGAACGACCAGTGATGTGGGAGTGATCAAGCAGGGCTTTCCCCGGGAGTCCTCCCTTGCCGTAGAGATCGGCGGGGCACGTACGAACTTCCGCATGCCGGATCTGAACTCTCTGGGACTCGGCGGCGGGACTGTCATCACCATCGAAGGAGATGAGATCACGATCGGCCCTGAGAGCGTCGGGTACCGCATCACCGAAGAGGCACTGATCTTCGGCGGTACGACCCTCACGGCTACCGACATCGCCGTACGTCTGGGAATGTCATCGATCGGGGACCCTGCGAAGGTCGCCCACATAGACCGAAGACTGGCTGAAAGAGCCCATCTGCAGATCATGAAGCTGGTGCAGGACGGTATCGACTCCATGAAACTCTCCAAGGACCCGGTACCGCTGATCCTGGTGGGAGGAGGCAGTCTGCTGATCAGTGACACGATCGACGGGACACAATGCATCATCAGACCGGAACATCTGGGTGTCGCCAACGCCCTGGGGGCAGCGATCGCTCAGGTCAGCGGTCAGATCGAACGGGTCTATTCTCTCGATGTGATGTCACGGGAAGAGGCACTCGGGGATGCGAAAGCCATCGCAGTCCAGGAAGCCCTCAAAGCCGGTGCACAGCAGGAGACCATACGGATCGTCGATGTAGAGGACATCCCTCTGGCCTACCTCCCGGGTAATGCTACCCGGATCAGAGTGAAGGCGGTAGGGGATCTCAAACGATAACAGCTCGCATCCGATCTCACCTGCAGCCTTCTCAGGATGCAGGTGAGGGGCTGTCATCAGAGCGCAGCAGCTGAAAGCTTCTGCGGCTTGATGGTAAGAGCGATCAGGGAGTTCATGACCGCAAGCAGCGCAGCGAGGATGAACAGCAGCTCTATACCCAGGAACTCCCAGATGAGCCCCCCTGCCAGAGCGATGAAGATACTGATCAGGTGATCGAGCGATATACCGGTCGTCAGGGTGGCCGTCATCTCATCACGATCATCACTGAGATGCCGCACATAGACACTGGCAGCCATGCTGGCATTCGATACCAGGTGGTCGATGACATAGACGACCGCTACCACGATATAGGCGACAGGTATCGGGAACAACCGGTGGGCGAACCCGTAGAGCAGACAGACGAAGAAGAGGATGACCGTATCACCGACCATGACGGCTTTGTACCCTGCCCGGTCGATCAGCTTGCCGATCAGCGGGGAGACCACGATGTTCAGGGCTGCACACACACCCATGAGCATGGCGATGACCGAGGTAGAAGCCCCATAGTTGAGGATGAGCACATAGGGGGCAAAGGTCATGAAGACCTGCTTGCGCGCCCCATAGAAGTTCTGCAGGATATAATAGGTGGTGTACTTCTTTCTGAAATAGATCCGCTGACGGGTCACCGTACCGGTGTCCCGCTCGAGAAAGAGACTCGCCAGGATCGCACAGAGGATCAGGATGATGACCCCGATGAAGGTATAGGTGAAGCCCATGCTGCCTGAGGCGGCAAGGAAGATCAGCGGGACGATGAAGAACCCGATGACCTGCCCGATGCTCTGCACGCTGCGCATCAGTCCAAGGGCGGCACCCTCCTTCCCCCGACCAGCTGAATGGACGGCATAGGACTGCCGCACCGGCATGATCAGATGCTGCCCGGTACTGTAGACCGTAAGCATGAAGATCGCAGGGATCATGCGGGGACCGACGAGCAGGAAGCCGAGGACCCCTACCATGGCGATCGCATACCCTACCTGAAAGATCCTTCGTTCTGAGACTCTGTAGAACAGCGCAAGGGTAAGGAACAGGAACAGTCCGGGCATCTCGCGGAAGAACTCTATCACTCCCCGCTCGGCCTTGGAGGCACTCAGTTCGATGGCCAGATAGTTATCGAGGACACCGCTGAAGAGTGCCGATGCCGTGCCGAAGCACAGCAGAGATATGAGAAAGAAGAGATAGCTTCGTTTGTGTACAGGTGATTTCATACCGAGCATCATATACCTGCAGGCAGGTGAAGGTACATAACAGCACAGCAGAAACACCACACTTTTTCACCTGAACAGGCTGTATCTGATGCAGGGGCATAGGTAGTTTCGCAGGAGAAACTGACACTGACAGCTGATGCACAGAGACAGGGACCTGAGATCCTGCAGAGAACCCGCGTATCGCTGCAATCCTATGATTTCACCAGTCGATCTCCTGTGAATACTCATCCATCCAGGGGAACTTCAGATCATGAGGGGAGGCCCCGTGGAGCTGCGCCCCCTCATCAAGAGCGCTCTTGATCCTTCGGTAGTCATCGTCATACTCATACTCTACAAATCGCTTGGCGATGATACTCAAGTTCGCTTTCCGCTTCTCCGGGGTCATATCGAGGAACTCAAGGTTCTTCAGATCCAGGAACTGACCATACATCTTCTGTACGGCAGATGATCCCCGGACGATACTGTTCCGTAAGCGGGTACAGGTCCCCGGGGTCAGCACCTCCTGCATGCAGTCGAAGAAACTCGACTGGAAGGTGCGCATCAGAAGGATCGTATGATCCCACATGACCAGAGGATCCTTATGTTCCAGAAACCGTTCTTTTGAGAGCTTCCTCATGCGATAGTCGATGACGACATTCAGGGCCATCATGACGAAGCAGAGCTCGGGATAGAGGATGTTGTCCGAGACGATGATCAGGGAGGTCTTCTCCGGGCATTCCTGCCCATCGGTGAAATGGAAGTGCTCGGGTACCGGTTCCTCTTCAATCTCGATGGTCCTGTCCCCCATGGAGGCATGACGGATGTCATAGCAGACCCCCAGGATACGGTTGCTCACCACATAGTAGTCCAGCGAATTCGACAACTCATCGATGACCAGCTCATAGATGGCATCGACGATCTCCATGAACTCATCCGGTGTCCCGCTGATCTTCACACCGGCATAGTGCGGTGTCATCTCCATACGTATCATCCTGTTCCCCCTGATCTGGTAGTTCGTATCTCCCTCTTTCCAGTATAGGTGCAGATCCTCTGCATCTCAAGCACGATCTGCGGTACTCGGAGAAAAGCGATACACACGGACCTGCTGGATCGACTCTGAGAGGATCCCCCACAAGTCATACAAGAGGTGTCAGGCATGGACGGTGGCAGACAGAGCATGGGGATGGCAACGGGAGTGTAGATGGGGGCACTGAGAGCCGGAGGTGAGGAGCACGTGATCCTCACCTCCGGCTTCCGCAGATGCTAGTGCAGCAGGGTCTCAGGATCGAGATTCTTTGACTCTATATCCTTGAAGTAGTTCACCGTACCGACTTTGAGCTCATAGGTGGCCTTGTCATCACAGACGAGGATCGCCTTGGGATGCATCTGGATGATGCTGCAGGTCCACATATGGTTGATCCCATCCTCGACGGTCTTCTTCAGCGCAGTCGCCTTGTTCAGCCCGTTGGCAAGGATCAGCACACAGCGTGCATCCATGACCGTCTGAACCCCGACTGTCAGTGCGGTCTTCGGGACCATATCGATGTTCCCCCCGAAGAAACGGGAGTTGGCAGCTTTGGTATCATAGGTAAGACTCTTGATCCGTGTCCTGGACTTCAGAGAGGAGCCCGGCTCATTGAAGGCGATATGTCCGTCAGCACCGATCCCGCCGAGAAAGAGATCTATGCCCCCAGCCTGCTCGATAGCCGCCTCATAGGCAGCACACTCTGCAGGGAGATCCGGTGCATTGCCATTGAGGATATGCACATGAGCAGGATCGATATCGACATGGCTGAAGAAGTTCTTCCACATGAAGGTATGGTAGCTCTCAGGATGGTCCTCCGGGATACCTACGTACTCATCCATGTTGAAGGTGACCACATGCTTGAACGATACATAGCCCTGCTTGCACAGACGAATCAGTTCCCCATAGGTGCCAAGGGGGGAGGACCCGGTCGGCAGACCAAGGACGAAGGGTCGCTCCTGTGTCGGGCCGAACCGTTTGATCTCCGCTGCGATGTAGTTAGCCGCCCAGGAAGAGAGCCTTCGGTAGTCCTGTTGTATTATCAGTCTCATATACATACTCCTATAACATTATTGCGATCAACTGGTATCATACCACTGATCCAGTCGTCTTTCCAGCATGGCCGGAGAAATTCACTCGTTCATACACAGTACAGACCTCTCCCTGTCACTCACCCCGTGAGAGCTCTTTGAGCAGCCTGGTCGACGTAGCGGTCTTTACCGCAAGGCGTTCGTGCAGGTCCAGGATGAAATCATTCTCTGCTGCGATCCCGTGCAGCACCCGGTACTCATGGTCTCGTTCTTCATGGCTGCCGTTCAGGCCATAGCCGACCTTGGCAGTCTGTGCGAACTCCTTCTCAGCATCACGGGCACGAAGGGTGTCGAGTTCGGTCACCGCTGCTATCCAGTGTGATACCATATCGCGAATATCACCGATAGTCAGTTCGTTCTGTGGTTTATGCTTCTTCTCACAGATACGGGCCATGACCCAGCTGAGTTCATAGGTATGGAACAGATCATGGAGGGTTGCCAGGCGGGCGTGGATCGCCGTGAGCGAATCAAGCACCCCCGACTCGATATCAGCTATGAGCAGGTCGAACTCATCCTTGGGGACCAGCAGCCCCGATACGTCGATCCACTCCCCGCTACCGATCGGGCTGCGGGGGGTAAGGGCCGAGAGGACCTCTTCATCCGAGGTGCAGTCACACTCGAGCAGTTGATTGACCACGATGTTGCCAAGATACCGCCTGATCGCCAGCTCATAGAGCTCGACACCTTTCTCCAGTGCTGACTTGGAGATGCGTACCCCGTTATAGAAGTAGTTGATCGAGGAGTGCCCCGCCTGCAGCTGGATGTGCAGCAGCTTCTTCTGTCCTCGCATCACATGCTGTACCGTATAGGGTGTGAGGAGGTTGTAGGTGATCAGATCATGCTTGTCCGGTCCCTTGCGCCGGTCGCGTTTCGGCCACTTGCGTGAATCCCGGACCGTACCCACACTCCGTATGTTCACCGCGGGGATCAGCAGAGACTCTCCCCCCTGCTCGATGAGATAGGAGAAGGGGAACTCAGAGGTGTCTGAATTGGTATAATGCCTGCCCATGATGACAGAGAAGGCACCCACATGCATGGGAAAGAGCATGTAGGAGTCAGAGGCTGTCTTGGAACCCCGTTCTATGATCCCCTGATGGTTGGGACCGAGTTTATACATGTGGTTACTCTGGTTGGACCCGCTCCCTGCATTGAGGAAGGAGACCAGCACAGCGATGAGCAGGGTCGATTTATGATGGGTGACCGTATACGGGCCGGCGAAGACCGAACAGGCTTCCCCATGGAATCCGGCACAGTTGGCGAAGAAGATCGAGTTCTCTGCCGAATACTGCTTGGACAGTTCAGTCGCCTGTCCGATGTAGCACTTATCTATGATGACCCCATCGGTGACCTTCGCTCCCTCTGCCATGATGAAATCCTCTGCTACCACATCGAACCCGATGATCGCAGGGTCCTCTTCACAGCTGTTGACCGTACCGTTGCTCAACTTGGCGACCCCTTCGAGTCGTGCCCAGGGACCGACTCGCACATCGTGCAGCGGTCCGCAGCCAAGCAGCCGTGCGTGGGTACCGATCGTACCCATCGAGGAGGTGACCGAAGCGGTATGCAGTGCCGCCAGATGTTCGAGCTGCTCCATGAGCTTCGGCTTGAACCGGTAGAGCGCCATCAGATATGCGATATGAGAGGGCAGTCCATCATAGATCGTGACTTCTCTGCCGCCTCCCTCGTTGATCACTGCCGCCCTGATGCCGTTCCCGAAGGAACTGGTATCTTTGACGATGAGGGAGTTCACCTCATAGATCACCGCATGGTCTTCGATGATATAGTTCGCTATGTACTGATCTATCTTGCTGATCAGCACATCATCACCTACGGTGACGTGGTGCAGGACCGCATCATAGATCCCGGTAGGACATTCGAAACCACCTGAGAGGGTCACCGAACCGGTACAGGAACCAAGGCGGATCGGAC
Source organism: Spirochaetia bacterium (assembly GCA_021736385.1). Taxonomy (GTDB): domain Bacteria; phylum Spirochaetota; class Spirochaetia; order CAKZLE01; family CAKZLE01; genus JAIPFY01. The sequence continues at coordinate 9,850 of JAIPFY010000048.1, forward strand.
CGGAGAAGACCGTCCTGCGCACTCTGGATGGATCGAAGTCCTCTTTGACCTGAATCTGGTCCCAGCCGGTCGATTCACAGCCCGCTGCTTTCATGATGTCAATTTCCTGCATGCTCAGTGCTCTGTACATTGGTATGTTCCTCTGTGATTGATATGGCTACAGTGTACACCACTGCCGCGACCAATGCAATCAGAAGGTCCTGCTAATCGAAATAGCTCGTATGGATGTCACAGGTTATGACTTCGGCAAGTTCGAAGAACCGGTAGGGTTTGATCAACGCAGCATCGAACCCATAGCGTACCGGGTAGGCCATGACGGGATCCTTGACGTACCCGCTCGAGGCGATGATGCGCAGACGGGGATACTGCTTACGCAGCTCCCCGATGATATCCTGACCGCCGAGTGCGCCGGGTACGGTGAGATCCAGGATCACCGTATCATACTGAAGACCCCGGTCCTCTGCAGCTGCACAGAGCCCAAGGACCTCCTCTCCGCAGCTTGCGGTATCCACCTCATAGAGCAGCTTGTTGAGCATCCCCTCTACGAACTCCCGTATGGCCATCTCATCATCCATGACCAGAGCCCGTTTCTGATGGGGCTGCTCCCCGACTGCCGTATCGGCGGTCGGGACGTTCTGGTCATCCAGTTCCTGGCCATACTCATGCTCCACAGCAGGGAGATAGATATGTACCTCGGAACCTTCGCCGAGCTTCGAGGTGATCTCTATACTGCCGTTATGCTTCTGGATGATCGAGTAGGCAGTGGTAAGCCCCAGCCCCCCGCCAGTATCCCAGGAGGAGAAGAACGGGTCATAGACCCGCGAAATATCCTGCGGGTCGATGCCTACCCCGGTATCGCGGACGATGATACAGATGTAGTTGCCCGGGGGCAGGACCGACTGCAGATCGGCATAGATACGGGCATTGCGTACCTGCACATCGATCATGGATTCACCGTAGTGACTCTTCTGCGCCTCTACCGCATACACTGCATTATAGAGGACATTCTCCAGGACCTGTCTGATCTGATCGGCATCGAAACGGCTTTTCCACAGACCATCTTCTATCCTGCAGCTGCAGGGGAACGGAAGGTCCTTCAGTACCGAAGCAGTGACCTCTTCCGCCAAGGCACCCAGATCTCCCTGGTGCCGTTCAGGTTCACCGCCTCGTGAGAAGGTAAGCAGCTCTTTCGTCAGTCCCCGTGCCCGATCGAAGGGTTCCATGGCCCGGTTGAGCAGTTCACCGGCACGGGTATCAGGTGGGCACTGATCCCGTGCCAGTTCGATGAACCCGAAGACTCCACTGAGCAGGTTGTTGAAATCATGTGCGATCCCTCCTGCCAGGACTCCCAGTGATTCCAATCGCTCCGAACGCCTGGCATGCTCCTGCAGCAGTTGCTCATGCTTCAGATCGTGGATCACCAGGATCGCTCCGCGCATCTGCCCATCAGAGGTCATCAGGGGCGAGGCACTCACGGCGACCGGCTGCAGATCCCCGAACTGATCATAGAGGAAGGTGTGTTCATGTTCATGGCTCACAAGACCCGTGATCAGCACGGTAGTGACCGGGTCAGTGAGTCGATCGCTGGTACGGTCATCATAGAGTCTGACCACATCTTCCACCGGCGTACCGACTGCATCCTCCGCACTCATACCGGTCACCTGTTCGGCAGAGAGGTTCATATCGACCAGACAGCCATCCAGATCAGCGGTGATCACGGCATCTTCGATGCTCCTGAGGGTGAAGGCAAGCTGCTGTTTCTCGTGCTCGAGCAGATCCCTTGCTCCCTCATGCTCGCGGATCTCCTGCTCGAGCCTTCGTGTCCTGCGGGCGATCTCACTGCGGAGCAGCTGATTACGGCGCATGATCAGGAACACGATGAACACCAGCGCTGCAGCGAGCAGCCCTTCGATCACTCTGATGCTCTGCAGCTGTTCAGCTACCCGTGCCCCCCAGCCTGCCGAGGGCATACCGGCAAGCTGCCACTGATCATCGATCAGATGTACCGCTACCACTACCGGTGCAGCTGCTGCTGCAGCTTGCGTGAACAGAGACTGATCCCCGGTGATCATCGCACCGGAGGAGGTCCGTAATGCCAGAGCGAGGGGGATACGATGGAACAGCTCCTCTTCAGTACGGGCATCTTCTGCTGGGTCGAAGACGCCGAGGTCAGACAGCAGGGAGGGCATATCGATGACCATGCTGACAAGACCCCAGAATACCGGGTCGCTCCCGTCCAGAGGGTCATGAAAGACCGCTGATCGGACGACCAGACCGCGGCCTCCCTGACGCAGGTCGTAGGGCCCGCTGAATGCTGGTCTGGAACTGGAAATAGCCCTCTGGACATCTGCTGCGACCTGCGGCCGTGCATCGTGCAGGATGTCATGACCAAGGGAAGCCTCGTTGCCTGCCAGGGGGTAGACGTACTCATTGATGCCCCCCGGTGCTATGATCATGTTCCGTATGCTGTCACTGCCGCTGATCAGCTCCTGACACAGGAGGGAGAAGGAGTGCTGTTCGAGGGGGATGCTCTGTTGTACATTGATGTGTGTATAGGCGCGCAGTCCTTCGAGCAGAGCAAGGCGCTCGGCTATGAGGATCTCAACCATGCCCGAGATCTGATTGAGTGAATCCGTGACAAGCAGCCGTTCGTTCTCAAGGATCTCTTTCTGCTGCTGCATATCGATCAGTACGACGAAGATCAGACAGAGAATGACAAGAAGCATTGCTGTGATCATGGGAAGATAGCTGTGGGAAGCCGACCTGTATTTCACTTTTCCGACCTTGGAGGTGATACACATTAAGTATACTCCCGCTCCTACAGCAATGCAATATTCGCTCTTTCAAGTACATGTAATCGGTATCAGCGCCTTGTCAGAACCTGCTTACCGGTCTGAGATACACAAACGACAGGAGGTCTTTTCGCACTTCCTGGGGATCATGGGCATCCTCGCCTGCGATCAGGGCTTCTGTGTCACTGACTTCGTTCGATGACCAGTAGTACCCCCCTTCTGCAAACCCGCCGATCCCATCGAGGACCTCCAGCATACAGGTCAGCTCATCGATGGAGGGCAGGAACCAGCAGCTGCATTCGCCTGTCTCACAGCTGCTGCACAGTTGTGCGGCAGTCTGCAGCGAGAGGCCGTCTGCGAGGGTGCAGATCACTGCCGTGTTCGTCGATCCGTTGCCGATCTCCGTGTCCGTAAGCCCGGTCTCTATCCCGGCTAGTCCCCATGATCCTTTGGGGTCACCATCTGGTGCATACCAGTGCGCAGGGGCTGCCTCCAGATACCGCCAGCCGCTTTCGATCCACTGTGCATTGGCCTGTTCATGGAAGATATGCCCGGTCCCCGGTCCGGTCTCCAGCAGGCTGTAGCCCTGCTGTGCGGTGATCTGCACCAGTGCATCCTGCTGCGCGGTGATCATCTCCATCCCGTACCAGCGGGTCTCCTCCTCACTGCTCACCACAGCACCGATGACCACCTGCTGTCCATCCTGCAGCTCGAGAGACCCCTTCCAGCAGCCTGACTCCTCACAGTAGAGCAGCTCACAGACCAGAGGATCACCCTCTGCTGTGGTCAGCGGCACGGCTCTTCCCTCTCCATCCTGTCCATAGACTTCAGCCTGACAGCTCTCTGTGTGCGGATCCGGCAGCGTACCACCTCCCTCACCTCGTTCCTGATTCGTATTCATACTCATTTCCACATCGACCCGTACCGGACCGGCGACTTCAGCGCCGTTCGGACATCCTGTCATCAGCAGCAGAGAACATGCTGCTATCCCCGCAGCCCGTGCGAGTCTCGATCCTGCTCGATCCTTAGTGCTTCGTTTCATACAAGCTCCTTTGTCTGATTGTTCGGCTTCACCCTGCAGAGTTGTTTACATATATTTACATACACTCTACGTAATATAGATGCTACACCCTGATATGGATGATGACAAGAAGTATTTCTTATAATTTGTATATATTACCCATAGTATTGCACATTATTACTACTGGTAAGGACAGGAAAGAAGGCGCTACATGGCATATGGCAGGGTGGTTGCGACATCATCTTAGAGCAGGCTGGATCCCTCCATCAAGCAGGTGCAATCAGGGGGCTTTGCATGAAGGGTAATGGTACTTCTGTGTCATGGGACCCGGAGGAGCTACCACTCGGCTGCTGATCCCATCCCCCGGAGCAGCTCCTCGACAGCCCCATGATCAAAGGAGACCCCGTTGACATAGCAGCACTGTACCTCGTAATGATCGAGGGTGGTCAGATAGAGGGCATCCAGATCGAACTCGATACTCTCTGAGAGAGCATGTCCCTGAGCGATGATGCTGATACTCATATCCATCGAGGAGAGTGCTCCGCAGCCATCCAGGCCCATAGCCATCTCACAGGATCCCTCATAGCTGATCTCCGTCTGCGGCGAACAGTAGTTCTCACAGAAGACTGTGAGGATCAGCGTCCCGTCCTCTTCCACCTGCGCCGTATACTGCAGATGCTCATCAGCAGGGAGGGTCCCTGTCTCTGCTGAGCATGCCATGAGCAGCGAGAGGTCATCCATGATCGCTTCAAGGTCGCTGATGTCCACAGCAGGAGGGACAGCTCCAGACGGGGGTGCTTCTGTCACTGGAAGTATGGTAAGACAGCCGGAGATCAGGAGTATCAACAAAAGGGTCAAGATAGCAACCGGAAGTGTTCTTCTATTCATCATGCATGCTCCTTATGTGCAATGATCCCTGTGATCGTGAATGAGACTGCTGGGGCCCGTCTTTCAGCTTGCATCATTCGAGTCTCGGCAGTACCGGTATGTGGATACAACCCTCCCGGTCCAGGGAGAGGGGCCCTGCTGCGATCCTGCTCTCTTTGAGCGGTCCGGTGGGAAAGCTCATGGCATCTACGAGACAGCGATCGAAGTCATAGAGGGTCTTGCCGTACTGCTGATGGCCTATACGCATGATGATCTCGATCATCAGGGGATCAGCCCCCACCGATGCTATGCTCAGCGATATGCCATGAAAGATCACTGACTGTTTCTGCCGCAGGGTATAGGTCCCGGTGATGATCAGCTGCTCCTTCTCTGTTTCATAGGCATCGAAGGTACAGCAGAAGATCCCGGTCCTCCGGTCAGCTGATACACTGATACCCTCGGGGATGGGAAGGACCTCCTGTCCCGATGACCCGTAGACCTGATCGATCAGTTCGTAGGAGGTGCGATAGGCCGCATTGATCCCCTGAAGCACTCGATCGGTGAGATACTGCTGCTGCCCTCCACAGACTCCCAGCAGCATGGCCCCTGCCCTGCAGGACAGGAGATACCCGCAGACCCCCGATAGCAGTACCACTGCGATCACCAAAGTCAGTACCCTGCTCTCATTCATGAGCGACCCTCCCCTCCGATCCGTTCTCATCACAGCAGATCGTATCTGCACACCGTCATACCAGCATCGCATCAGGACATACGTCGTGCCCTCTTGTGCGTTCTCTACCCTTGTACTCCTACTATATTTACATTGGTTTACATTCACAAGATATTATAAGTATAAATACTCTATACTATAATACTTATCATTTCAGTGCTCATGATCATATGCCTGTGTCTTCCCGATCGGCAACTGATCCGGCAACTCCCTGCCTCCATGACAGCAGCCACGGACTTACGGATGACTACAGTCATCTGCTCACCTGATTCCAGCAGTCTTCTGCATGTCGTACCCAATGTATCCATGATTCGACCATGTATCTCGCTATGCGGGCAATGGGCTGTCCTGAGCGAGTGTACGAATCATCGCGGCATACACTGCAGAGATAGATCATGTCCCTGAAATGGTTCATAATACGATTATCCACGCACTAGCAGAGAGAAATATGATATGATGAGTTCAGGTGGTGCTCAGCGATGAAAATGACGAGATTTACACTTTCGGGATATAAGATGTTCAAAGAGGCTCAGGAAATCACCCTCCATCCTCAGATGAATGTCATCTTCGGAGAGAATGGTACAGGAAAGTCCTCTCTCCTTTCGGCGATGATGACAGCACTCTCCTGGGTACCTGCCAGGATCAAAAGTATGTCAGCGAACGGGAATCTGATCGCTCCTGCAGATATCAATATAGATAGCCCATCTGCAGAATGCACTGTCATGTGCCGTGCTGATAACGAATCTTCGATCCAGTGGTCAGTGCACAAGACAAGAACAGGCTACCCGAGCAGGAGTAAAAGTGATTATTCAAGTCTGAATGCCTATGCAAAGACGATCCAGTCGACCATTGAACACACACATGAACAATGCAGCATCCCACTGATAGGACTCTATCCAGTAGACAGAGCTTGGATCAAGGTCCCAAGTCGCATCAGGACTCATCACGATTTCACCCTTACTTCGGTGCTCGAAAGCAGAGAACACTGGGGTGCGAGTTTCAAGATCCTGTATGAATGGTTTCAGAACCAATCCCACATAGAATCCAGAGAAAGAGAAGAACATGGGAGGGAGTATGTCGACCCTTCACTCGATGCGGTGCGAAGAGCAGTCTATACGTTCATGCCTGGTTTCACCAATCTCGTCTTTCAGCCAAAGACTCCCAGGGGCCTGTACATTGACAAGGAAGGTGTCGGGACTTTCTCTGTTGAACAACTCTCTGGAGGTGAGCAGTGTCTGCTGGCGATGATTGGGGATCTAGCCATAAAACTAACGATCGCTAACCCTGTTTTACAGGACCCTCTCTCAGGAGAAGGGATCATATTCATCGACGAAGTAGATCTGCATCTCCATCCGGCCTGGCAGTATACGATCATCGAACGTCTGAAGAACACATTCCCGAACTGTCAGTTCATCCTGACTACCCATTCCCCATTTGTCATTTCGAACATGCGCCCGGATGAAGTACTTCCACTCGGCTATACAAGCACACAGACGATACGAATCTCTCAAGATATCCGATCATATGGGAAAGATGCAGAAGCGATCTATGAAGACTATATGGGGTTGGATTCGACTCGTCCTAAGGCTATAGATACGAAGATACGAGAGATATATAAAGACCTTGATACCGACCTCTCAAAAGCAGAAGAAAACCTCATAGCCCTGCAGCAGGAAGTGGAAGGTGATGATGAACTCGAGAAGATCAAGCTCCTCATCGACAGAAAGCGGTTACTGGGCAGATGAGACATATACAAAAGAATCCGCCTCCTCTTGAGTTCACTGATTGGCTCAGTTCAAAAAATGAGGACTGGACTCCAACATATGATACGCTTCAAAACCCCCAGAAAGAGATTCTCCGCCGAACTCTTCACACAGAGCAGCATGGGTTGTGCTGCTAGTGTGAATCCGCTATCCTCTGCGATCTGAATAGTGTACATATCGAACATCTGTATCCTCGCGCGCTATATCCTGAAAGACAACTCGAATATGAGAACCTTCTCCTCTCATGTAATGGTCTTGAAGCTCACGGTGAGGTGGCTGATGGCACTGCCTGTCATTGTGGACATATCAAGGGCTCGAAGGACGCCAGAGAAATGATCTCTCCCCTGGATCCTGATTGTGAATCATCATTTCATTATACCCATGATGGCAGGATCAATCCCACAGCAGATGATACTCCGCATGCTGCTTCAACGATCACCGGTCTGGGATTGAATACTCCCTCACTCGTCCGAAGACGGAAGAATATCTTTGAGGTAGTATTCGACCCCGAAGCCCGTATGAGCAATGAGGAACTGGTGATCTTCACCAGATCAAAGATCACTCTCAAAGAAGATGGTACCTATGACAGCTTTCCGACTCTCTGGGCCCAGATCGAACGATCTCTGCTACCTTGATGATGCATCAAGCCATTCTCCATCCGCATGCTTTCAAGCTGCCCATCTCCTCTACCAGAGTCGCAGCAGCGGCATGGGAGAAATCCCGTCGGAGGGGACAGGTTATAAATTGACACTCATACACTATTGTGTAAGAATAAATCATGAGAACAGATGAGATCATCAGCAGAGCCAGAGAGGCGAAAGACAGGCAGATCACCTGCATCGACTGCGGGACCATCGCGTACGAGCAGGCTCTATCCTTGCAGAGGGCCCTGCAGCAGCTGCGCCTGGAACAGGAGATCTCCGATGTGGTGCTCATCATGGAGCACCCACCGGTGATCACACTGGGCATACGCAAAGAGCATAATGTGCTCCGTGCACGTACCGAAGAGCTCACCGAGAGGGGGATCTCCATCGTACCCATCCAGCGCGGGGGAGGTGCGACAGCCCATAATCCGGGACAGCTGATCATCTATCCGATCATCGCCCTGCAGGAACGCAAGCTGCACGTGGCACCCTACGTACATTTCCTCGAAGATATGGGCATAGCACTGCTGCAGCAGTTCGGTATCACCGCATACAGCAGAAAGAGGTATCCGGGGATCTGGGTAGGAGAGAAGAAGATCGCCTCAGTGGGGGTCCAGATCACCAGAGGGGTGAGCATGCACGGGATCGCCCTCAATGCGTGGAACGACCTCTCGATCTTCTCCCATATCGTCCCCTGCGGTATCGATGGTGTGATCATGACCAGCATAGCACAGGAGTGTGGAGCCCCTGAAGATATGCCTCAGCTGGTCGCCTTCTCTGCAGACTATTGTATCGACTATTTCTCCACACAAGGAAGACCGACAGATGAAAGAGACTAAGAGACTCCCTGCATGGATCAGAAAACAGATGTACTACCAGGAATCGTTCATGCATACAGAGAAGATCATCGCACAGCACGGGATCACCACGATCTGTTCTCAGGCCAAGTGCCCCAACCGGGGCGAATGCTGGACAAGGGGAACTGCTACGGTACTCATCCTGGGGGAGATCTGTACGAGGAACTGTCCCTTCTGTGCCGTCGGCCACGGCAAGCCCGAACCTCCTGATCCAACTGAGCCCGAAAGGATCGCACAGATGGTCCTCGATATGGATATATCGTATCTGGTGATCACCAGTGTCGATCGTGATGACCTGCCTGACGGCGGGGCATCCCACTTCCGTGATGTCATCCTGGCATGCCGGGCGGCAAACCCACTGATGCGATTCGAACTCCTGGTACCGGACTTCAAGGATTCTCAGGATCATTCGCTCGAGATCCTCTCACAGGCGCTCCCGTTCGTCTTCAGCCATAACATCGAGACCCCGGCACAGCTCTATGCGACAGCACGCCCGGGAGGCGTCTATTCCCGATCCCTCCAGCTGCTTGCGAAGGCCTCTGAGCGTTGGCCGGAGGTACCGATCAAATCATCGATCATGCTCGGACTCGGCGAGAGTGAGCAGCAGGTCCTGCAGACCCTCAAAGATCTGCACGATGCAGGCTGCGACCGCCTCGCCATGGGTCAGTATCTGAGACCTTCAGCAGAGTCGCTGCCTGTGGCAGAGTTCGTGACCCCGGAAAAATTCACCTGGTGGGAAGAGCAGGCACGGAGTATCGGTTTTGACTGGGTGATGGCATCCCCCTTCACCCGCAGCAGCTACCATGCAGATGCATAGCTGATCAGTGACCTACGAACGTATCACGCATCCTGAAGCTGAGGACCAGCGCGATCACCGGCAGGACACTCATGATCGTCACCCCGGTCTTCAGGGACCCTGTGACATCATTGATCGCCGATAGGAACAGCGGCCCGAGGGCACTCATGATCACCGTCAGAGAGGTCACCAGGCCGTTGATACTCCCGAGATGCAGACGACCGAAGACCTTGGGTACCACAGCAGACTGCATGGTCCCCATCAGACCGCTTGCAAGACCGAGACCCAGGATGGTTAGCAGATACCCTGCGCTGGTGTCAAGGAAGTAGATGGAGAGGAACCCCAGCAGCTGACTTGCCGCCATGAAGGCAACCAGATAGTTGGCCTTGATGCGTTCGGTCAGCATGGCAGAGAGAAAGCTGGTCGGTATGGCGATGAACGAGATCGGTATGAAGATCGCTACCGCCTGTTCAATGCTCATCCCCGACTGCATACCGATCGCCTGGATATGGAAGGTGATACCGGTCATCCCCAGAGCACTGGTCGCCAGGACCAGCACGATAGCCCAGAAAGCCTTGGTACTGACCGCTTCCCCGCGGGAGAGTCCTGAGAGAGCAGAGGATCTCATCGACTCATGGGCATGATGCAGGGCGACGCCACCGTCGACGAGCAGACCGCAGGACTCAGGGGTGTCACGGTAGAAGATGTAGGCAGTGACAGTCATGCCGAACCCGACGACCGATGCCAGGAACAGCCAGGCACCGCTCCAGCCCATCGCAGCGACCAGGGCAGCCATGACCGCAGGGGTGGCTGAGAAGGCGAAGGTGTTGACCACCCCGAGTATGGCGATCGCCCGCCCGCGCTTCTTATCGAACCATTTGCCTACCATGGTGTTCGCCGTCATCGTCAGCAGTCCCTGACCGAAGAAGCGCAGAGAGAAGATCCCCAGCGTGAGCAGGACGATATGGGTATACAGCGGAGGTATCCACGAAAGGGCCTCTACGATCGCTGTCAGATTGCTCAAGAAGAAGAGCGTGACCCCCATCATGATCGATGCGAACATCATCATCTTACGTGAGCCCCAGGCATCGAGCAGACCTCCCATCGCAGGAAGGAGCATACCGCTTACGACCGTCCCGATCATATAGAGCAGCGACAGCAGCGTACGGGAGAACCCGGTCACGACGAGCAGCGGCTCGATGAAGGCGCTGAACCCGGCGGTCTGCCCGGGAAGACTCATCAGGACCCCGACCACAGCCAGCGGGACGAGCAGCCAGCCGTAATAGAAGGGAATCCCTTGTGGATTGATAGGTTTGAAAGGAGAGAGTTTCATGAGAAGAGCCTCTGAGATTGCAGATTAGTGTGTACCATATACAGACTGAGCAAGATGAGAGCGATTATCTCATGAATCGCATCGAAGGTCTAGAGCTCCGCACAGGGACGAGCCCGCCGAACGAAGATGACAGGACCGGGGAAATCATCTGTGATCGACTCATGGGCCATCGGGATGATGGGCCTTCAGACGATCGCGGAGCGGGGTAAGCAGAGGATGGTGCATCGATAGATCTCATGAGTCATGCAGTGGGTACATCGATCGATCGAGAGGATGAGGAAGCGATCGAGGTCCTGAGCTGTCTCCGGCTGGAGAGAGCTCAGGGTCCTCTCATCTGGCAGTATAGGCTGCAAGACCTGCTTTCAGGATTTCCATGGCTCTGGTAAGATCCTCTACGTTGAGCACATAGGCGATACGAATCTCATCAAGCCCCAGCCCGCGGGTGGCATAGAAGCCTGAAGCAGGGGCGAACATGACCGTCTCTCCATCAAGGTCGAACTCATTGAGCAGATAGATGGCAAAGTCCTCAGCACTGTCGACAGGCAGCCGGGCTACGATATAGAAGGCCCCGTGAGGATGAGAGAACACGACCCCCGGGATCTCAGAGAGGGCTCTTGAGACGGTATCCCGTCTCTTCTGGTATTCAGCAAGCACCTCATCGGTATACTCCTGAGGTGTGGAGATGGCAGCCATCGCAGCGATCTGCTCGATATGGGGAGGACACAGACGTGACTGGCCCAGCTTGAGAGCCGCAGCGAGGATCTCATGATTACGGGAGACCATGAAGCCGATCCGTGCCCCGCAGGCACTGTAGCGCTTGGAGATGCTGTCCACCATCACCGCACGATCAGCGATCTCGGGGAACGAGAGGATACTCGTATGCTCCAGACCGTCATAGACGAACTCCCGGTAGACTTCATCAGCGATGAAGAAGAGATCATGCTCCACTACCAGAGCTGCCAGCGCTTCCATATCTTCCCGGGTGTAGACATGTCCGGTGGGATTGCCGGGATTACAGATCATCACCGCCTTGGTACGGCTGGTGATCTTCCTGGCAAATGCATCTATGGAGGGCAGCTGGAAATCATCCTCGAGCTGTGCGGTGACCGGGACGAGGGTGACCCCTGCCATACGGGCGAAACCGCCGAAGTTGGTGTAGAAGGGTTCGGGGATGATGATCTCATCACCCGGGTCACAGAGGGTCATGAAGGTGAACAGGATCGCCTCACTGCCTCCGGTGGTCACCATGATATCTTCCGGCTGCAGGCTGATCCCGTGCCGGGCATAGTACTGCGGCAGGGCCTTCCGGTATTCGGTCAGGCCGTCTGACGGGCCGTACTCGAGTACGGTGAAATCGATGTTCTTCACCGCCTCGATAAGAGCCGGGGGAGTCTTTATATCGGGTTGCCCGATGTTCAGATGATAGACCTTCCTGCCCTGAGCGATAGCATGATCGGCATAGGGTCGCAGTCGTCTGATCGGGGAAGCTTCGAACTTTTCGATACGTTGGGAAATATGCATAGGTATCCTCCTGATGTGATCGTAGGCAAACGGTACTAGCTTGTGGGTTGAAAGAAAGATAGTATTAGCGGCAAGCCGCTGCCGCATACAAGGCCTGTGCACCTTCTACTGCGATCACCATAAGACTGATCTGAATCAATATGTTCTTCATCTCCATTGCTCCAACGAAAGAACCAGCCTTCAGCCGCGCATGGGGCTGTCACAGATAAGACCGTATGCGTATAGTATCGCAAGTTCGCTATCTAGTAAACCACAAATCTCATCGATTCATAGAACATATGTGACTCTTCACATTAAGTATGGTCGTATACCCTACCTAATCACTCGGTAATACTGTTTCTTATTACATCTATCACCTAATCAAACTATCTGTTTTTACGGCAAACCGTAGTATACTGAAGGTACGGGGGAGTCATGTGTGATACGATCACGCTCAAGGGAGAGACCTGTACACTGATAGCGAAGAACTCTGACAGACATACCAGAGAGAGGCAGTATATCTGGTATGCTGCCGACCCGTTCGAGGAGTGCCACCATCCTGAACTGCTGGAAGACCATATCAGCTACAGTGCGACCTCCTGGAAAGAGCTGCAGCAGGTACTAAAGCGTTACGACCACCCCTACCCGGCTCTGGTCTCCACCCCGAGCTGGATGTGGGGGGCGGAGATGGGGGTGAACACGCAAGGGGTAGCGATCGCCAGTGAGCCGGTCTTCTCCAATTCCCGGGCACGGTATCAGCAGAGCGGACTGCTCGGTGATGATATCCTGCGTATCGCACTGCACAACAGTGCCACTGCAGCACTGGCCCGTGATCTGATCATAGACCTGATCGTACACCATGGCCAGGGCGGGAGCAGTGGGTACCTCGGGAAGCTCCACCACCACAGCACCTACCTCATCACCGATGCACAGCAGACGATCATTCTCGAGAGTGCCGGCAGCCACTGGGCCTGGAAGCAGGTACACCACTCCACCTCGCTGTCAGACTGCTATTCGCTGCGGAGTGACTACGACAGGTCTGACCAGATGGATCGGCCCGATGACTTCAAAGGTTCCTATCAGGATATCTTCCATTCCCGCATGGTAAAGGGGGACTACCGGCTGGCCTATACCAGATCGGCGATCTATGGCCGCAGTGCGGACCTCGATACGGCACGAAGCATCATGCGCTCACACATCACGGCGTACAAGCATTCCGGTGTCGGATCGATCTGCATGCATCCTGATCCGATATCACAGCTGCAGACCACCTCATCGATGATCGTCGGCTGCTCGAAGGAGACCGGGATCAGTCAGGCATGGGCGACCTGTGCCCCATGCCCCTGCAGTGCCATCTACTTCCCGCTGCCGGTCCCCGCCTCAGAGAGCTCACTCTCCCTGCTCGAAGAGCGGGGCTTCCCAGTCGGTAGAGCTGCCGGGAAGCGCTTTGCAGCCCGTGCACGCCATATAGCCCCGAAGGTCGCAGCCCTGCATAGGAGGCATGAGGATGTCAGGGCCATCCTCGCGATGACTGACCGGATCATGGATGAGAAGACCCTGGGGTGGGAGACGCTCTCCTGGGAAAATGCTGTCGATATCGCAGATATCTGCTATACTGCTTGTAATGCAGCATACGCTGAGATAGCACACATACTGGGGGCGCGCTATGATGAGAGATATCAGATTGGAGATACCTGACGGCAGGATCCTCACCGTTCCGTTCGGGATGAAGGGTTCTACGGTCATGACCCGATACATGCAGTACGATCTTGAACAGCTGAACTACGACGATGATCCGATCGTCGGGATCCTGGCGAACAACGAACTGCTCAGTCTCTCCTCTCCCCTCGAGACCCATGCCCGTATCGAACCGGTCAAGCTGTTCTCTGAACACGGCAAACGGATCTACCGCCATTCACTCTGTTTCATCCTTGCCATGGCTTCAAGCCGGGTGTTCCCCGATCGCCGTCTGGTGGTCGGGCATTCCCTCGGGGACGGCTACTACTACAGCTATGATGATGACCTGCCTGTGAGTGCAGCTGATGCACGTGAGCTCTCAGAACAGATGAGAACCATCGAGCAGGAGGCGATACCCATCAACAACCTGCTCTACTCCTATGAGGATGCCCGGGAGTTCTTCGAACACAAGGGCATCTCCGATACCGCACTGCTGTTGACCTATCAGAACGATCCGAGGATCCCCCTGTATGAGTGTGACGGGTTCCTCGATCTTGCCTACCAGCCGCTGGTACCCAATACCAGCCTGATCGACAAGTTCGAGATCAAAGAGTACGGTGGCTACGGGGTCCTGCTTCGCTATCCCCGGCAGGAGGACTATACGAAGATCGGCCCCTTCTCCGACAACCCCGTACTCTTCGGGATCTATCAGGAGTACAAGCAGTGGGGATCGGTGGTCTCTCTCAACTGTGTCGGACAGCTCAACAGGCTCTGTGACCAGAGGAAGGCCGCTGATTTCATCCAGGTCGCCGAATCTTTCCAGCAGAAGAAGATCTCCCGGATCGCCGATGAGATCGCCTCGAGAAAAGCAGAGGTACGGGCAGTGCTCATCGCAGGTCCCTCCTCTTCGGGGAAGACGACCTTCACCAAGAAGCTCGGGATAGAGCTGAAGGTCATGGGGTTCGAACCTATCGAGATATCGCTCGACAGTTATTATCTGCCTCCGGAACTCGCCCCGCTCGATGAGTACGGTAGACCGGATCTTGAGGCACTCGGTGCCATCGATGTCGCACAGGTCAATGAAGATCTGCTCGCCCTCGCCGAAGGCAAGCCGGTGGAGCTCATCGCCTACGACTTCAAGACACATCAGCGCATCCATACCGGTTCGTTCATCACCATGAAGCAGAACTCTCTGATCATCATGGAGGGTATCCATGGGCTGAATCCTGACCTGACGTCCCACATCCCCCCTCAGATGAAGTACCAGATCTATATCTCAGCGCTGACACAGCTCAATCTGGATGATCACAACCGTATCTCCACCACCGATAACCGGATGATCCGCAGGATCGTCCGTGACCATCAGTTCCGTGGTATGTCTGCCAGAGATACGATCGATATGTGGGATTCTGTGCACCGGGGAGAGAAGAAGAACATCTTCCCGTATCAGAACTATGCTGACAGTGCCTTCAACTCGGCCCTTGATTATGAGCTGGCGGTCCTGAAGGTCTATGCACAGCCTCTGCTCAAATCGGTCAAACCATCAGATGATGCCTACACCGATGCACAGCGGCTGCTTGCCTTCCTGGAGAACTTCTATCAGATCCCGCC
>JAIPFY010000049.1 GCA_021736385.1 Spirochaetia bacterium
ATTTCGTGCAGGTCTTGGCATATTCCACCTCTTATTTATAGTACAATTGTACTATAAATAAGAGGTGGTGTAAATACTTAAATCATCTAATGGTATGTATTTATGCATTTCTAGTACAAAAATATGCAAAACTCATGTTTGGATACCGTATCGGTCATTTTCCCTGACCGTAGTGATTCTTCGCAAAATCCTGCATGGCAGCTACATCCTCATCGGTGATGAGGATCGGTTTACCGATGGTCTTTGCCAGTACGTAGACCTGTGCTGACTTCTCTACGACGAAGCAGACCTTCATGACCATATCCCAGTCAGCACCGACACAGACCGTGCCGTGATTGGGGATCATGACTGCATTCTTCTGTCCCAGTCCCGCTACCACGTTATCGGCAAGATCGAGGGTACCCGGCAGGGCATACGTGCAGTTGCTGATCTTATCACCTACGAGCTGTACGAAGTCCTCGCAGATACCAGGGAGGTCCATATCGAGGGTCCCGAGGACCGCAGAGTAGACCGGATGGGTATGGATCACACAGTTCACATCAGGCCGTGCGTTCATGATGGCGATGTGGAACTGGTATTCGATCGTCGGCTTGCGATGACCATCGACCCGTTCGAAATCGGAGTTGTAGACCAGGATGTCATCGGTGGTGATCTCCGAGTACTTCATCGCAGAGGGCTTGAGATAGATCAGATTGGTCTCAGGGTCCCTGATACTCAAGTTCCCCCAGGTACCGACAGTCAGATGCTCTGCTACCATCTGGTTCCCGCCGTCTACGATCATCTGTTTGAATGCTTCTTTTACGTTGCTCTTGTCCATGGTACTTCCTTATGGTGTTGGCTGTATGCAGCTGTGCTGTACTCATACTCAGCCATGTGTTACGTGTGCGAACTCAGAAAGCTTCCTCTTCAGAAGGTCCTGATCGATCCTGTTCGGGAGATACAGGTCCCGCTCCTGTCCGGTCGATCGGATCACGACCTCTCGGATGTCGGTGAGTGAGAGACGTGGATCCTGATACGTGAGCTGCAGGGCGAGGTTGCCGATCGAGGCGGCTTCGACCGGTCCGGTGTGTACCCTGCGTCCGGTCACATCGGCGGTGAGCTGATTCACATAGGCATCTCTGCAGCCGCCTCCGATGATGTAGATCTCTGAGAACTCCTTGAGGGTCACCTGCTGCAGGTCCTCGATGGTCTTCTGATAACATAGGGCCAGAGAGACATAGCAGCTCGCCAGCAGTATCTCGTAATCATCACTGCCGGTCAAGCGGGAGAGGGTGGCGAACATATCTCTGGTGCTGAAGATCTCCGGGTGGTTTGGATCGATCAGCGGAACGTCCATGCCTTTGGACTTCGCCGCTTCGGAGATCTCATCCCAGCTCAGATGCAGCCCGCTGCTCTTGAGATACTTCTTCATCTCCTGCAGCAGATAGAGCCCGGTCGAGTTCTTCAGCAGGGTGGTCGTGTCATGGACTCCGGCCTCATTGGCAAAGCGGCAGTCAGCTGCGCTCGGGGAGATGATCGGATAGGTCAGTTCTGCCCCTACCAGAGACCAGGTACCCGAGCTGATGAACAGCTGATCGGCCTCGGTGGAAGGCAGAGCGGTGACCGCCGATGCGGTATCATGGCTCGGAGTGCAGATGAAGGGACAGGGGTTCACCCCCAGTTCCTGTGCAAGACTCTCTGTGAGGACTCCCACGCACTTCCCGTGCTCCACGATCGGTGAGAGCAGCCCAGGTGAGATGTCATAGCGCTCCAGGATCTCATCGGAGTAGGAGTCCTTCATGACATTGTAGAGCTGCGAGGTACTGACGATCGATCGCTCGGTCGCCTTGACGCCGGTAAAGAGGAAGATCAGCAGATCGGGGATGAACAGCAGCGAGCGGGCGGCACGGTAGCGTGCAGGCAGCTTGTCTCTGATCCCCAGCAGCTGGTAGAGGGAGTTCATCGGATGGTTCTGGATACCGCTGTGCTCCCAGTTGAAGAGCCGCTGCTGCTCATCGAGCCCATCGAGCACCTCCACCCCGAGGGTGTTCCGGTAGCACAGGGGGTCGGCTACCAGCTCATCGTGCTCATCGAGCAGGGCGAAATCGATACCCCAGGTAGTCACCCCTACGGTGTCTATCCTGCCAGTCCGTGCATGGGCCTTCTTCAGGCCGGCTTTCAGCCCGCTGAAGATCCTGATGATATCCCAGTGGAGATACCCCCCGACCTCGACCGGGTCGTTGGGTATCTGGTCGATCACCTCGACCTTCAGGGATTCCCCGTCATAGATTCCCAGCACCGTCCTGAAGGAGGAGTTCCCGCAGTCGAATGCCACATGATAGCTCTTCTCAGTTCTCTTAGGTACAGACATGATAGGTGTTCGCTCCGATCGCGTAGTGCAGGACATCTTCCTGTGACAGGTTGTCGTTCTCTATGATCGCCTGGCAGCATCCTTCCCGCATGATCAGGATCCTGTCAGCCATTCTCAGTACTTCCGGCATCTCTGATGAGATCATGATGATCGAGGCTCCTTCTGCAAGCAGGCTCTCCATCAGTTTGTAGATCTCGGCCTTGGCTCCCACATCGATCCCCCGGGTGGGTTCATCGAAGATGTAGACCTGAGCCTGGGTGAGCAGCCATTTGGCGATGATGACCTTCTGCTGGTTCCCGCCGCTGAGGGTCTCCGCATTGACCTGATCGTTCGGGGTCTTGATGTTCAGCTGTTCTATCGATGAGAGGGAGGTCTTCCTGATCTTCCCCGGATCGAGCAGCTTCCGCTTCATCAGTTTCTGCAGGGAGGAGATGGCGATGTTCATCTGCACCGAGTGCTTGAGGAACAGACCCTCCTTCTTGCGGTCCTCACTGAGGTAGACGATCCCGTTCTTCACCGATTCGGCCACCGACTTGTTCTCAATCTCCTTGCCGTGATACCGTACGGTCCCTGATGCTCTTGTATACTCGCCGATGAGGGTCTTGGCGATCTCGGTACGACCTGAGCCTACCAGACCTGCGAAGGCCAGACACTCCCCCTTCTTCAGCGTGAAGCTCACATCCTTCACCCGGTCCCGGTAGCTCAGATGCTGCACATCGAGGACCACATCCTCGATGACCGATCTGGTATGGGTCTGACTCGCATCGACCATGCGGCCGACCATCATCTTGATCAGCTCCGGTATGGTAAGGTCCTTGACCGCTCTGGTGTCGATGTACCTGCCGTCACGCAGGACGGTGCAGGTGTCCCCGATCTCGAAGAGCTCTTCGAGTCGGTGGGAGATGTAGATGATACCGTAGCCCTGCTGCTTCAGGTTCGCGATGATCGAGAAGAGGGTGCGGGTCTCGGTCTCGCTGAGAGAGGAGGTCGGTTCATCGAAGATGATGATCTTCGCATTGAAGGAGAGCGCCTTGGCGATCTCCACCATCTGCATCTCAGCGATACTCAGGTCCATGATGCGGGTACAGGGGTCGACATCCAGCCCTACGATATCGAGGAGCTTCTTCGCCTCCCTGATCTGGCCTTTGATGTCGATGAACAGCCCGGCCCGAAGCAGTTCCTTGCCGTAGAAGATGTTCTCATAGACACTGGTGTAGTTGTTGAGGTTCAGCTCCTGATAGATGGTGGCGATCCCCATCTCCAGGGCTTTTCTCGGGGTCAGTCCATCAAGCTCCAGTTCGTTGCCGTCAAAGGTGATCGTGCCCGAATCGGCCTGGTAGACTCCTGCAAGGATCTTCATCAGGGTGGACTTGCCTGCTCCGTTCTCTCCGATGAGTATGCGTACCTCCCCGGCGCTGAGAGAGAAGTCCACATCCTGCAGAGCTTTCACTCCGGGAAATTCTTTACTAATACCTTGCATTTTTAGTAAATTATTCGTATCATTCATACCATCTCCATTGTCAGGTGATGGTTTTGGCGGGCGCTACACTTGCCAAAACCATCTCTGATCCTATTCGAACTGTTTCAGATAATCTTTGAATTCAGCTACATTGTCTTTGGTGATCACTTCGGTCTTGGTGTAGGTCACCAGATCGATGCTCTTCCCGTCGATGAGATCCAGCGCTGCCTGTACTCCGAGGATCCCCATCTCTGCAGGGAACTGTGCGACGGTACCGCAGAGGGTGCCCTCTTCGACTGCATCGAGGGCTGAGGAGATCGCATCGAAGCCCAGGACATGGATCTGTCCCTCTTTGGACTCCTCTTTCACTGCACGTGCAGCACCCAGGGCCATGTTGTCATTACCGCATGCTACGAACGAGATGTTCGGGTTGGCCTGCAGGATGTTCTGGAACACGCTGTAGCCCTGTTCCACTTCCCAGTTCGCTGTCTGTTCTGCTACGATATCGATCCCTTTCGCTCCGTCGACGAACCCGTTCCTTCGGTCAGCAGCATTCTGCTGTCCGCTGATCCCTGTGAGGACCGCTACTTCCTTCCCTGCCAGATCGTAGGTCTCAAGGGCATACTTCCCGCCTTTTACCGCTCCGTCATAGTTGTCGGTCCCGATGAAGGGTACGGGGTTCAGTCCGCTGGAGGCTACCATGTCAGGATCGATCATCGTATCGATGTTGATCACCGGGATGCCTGCCTCTTCGGCTTTTCTCAGGGCTACCATCAGGGAACTCGAGGAGCTCGGGACGATACAGATCGCACTGACCTGTCGCTGGATCATGTTCTCGATGATCGTCAGCTGTGCATCGGCAGAACTGTGAGAGTCCCCTGCCTGTACGATCAGCTTGGTCCCACTCTGTGCAGCCTCTTTCTCTGCGGCATTCACCATAGTGATGAAGTACTCGTTGTTCATGGTCATCGGGATGAACCCGATCGTCACAGCTTCTTCTTCTTTCTGTCCCTGAGCAAACAGTGCCAGGGGTGCGATGAGCAGTAGGATACCTACCAGGATCATCATCTTCTTCATATTACGTTCCTCCTTGTATTTCATCATGCACTGACGGCATGAAGGTCACATGTTTCGTATGCAGTTCGTCTCTTACTGCTGTTTCTGTTTATCCAGGAAGACTGCCAGCACGATCACGATACCGATGATCATCTGCTGCAGATAGGATGAGACGTTCATGAGCGTCAGACCGTTCTTGAGCATCCCGATGAGGATCGCTCCCAGGAAGGTCATCAGGATGTTCCCCTGCCCTCCTGCCAGACTGGTCCCGCCTATGACTGCCGCTGCTATGGCATCCATCTCGAAGCCGTTCCCCGCCGTCGGGGTGGCATAGTTCAGTCGTGCGGTGAGCAGGATGCCGCCGATCCCGGCGGTGAAGCCGCAGATCACATAGGCCATGGTCTCATGGAACTTCACGTTGATCCCCGATAAGCGCGCTGAGTCCCGGTTCCCGCCGATGGCATAGATGTAGCGTCCGCCCCGGGTACGCTTGAGGTACAACCAGGCCAGTGAGTAGGTGATGATACAGTAGATGATGAACACCGGGATGCCCAGGACCTTGCTGCTGGCGATCGCCTCATAGGTCAGCGGCAGCTGAGCTATGGGTTTCCCACCGGTGGAGAAGAGGGCAAGCCCCCGTGCGAAGCTCATCATCCCCAGCGTGGCGATGAACGCCGGGACCTTCCCGTAGCTGATGATGATCCCGTTGATCAGGCCGCAGAGCCCTCCGACGAGGATCCCCAGCAGGACACTGACCCAGACAGGCAGACAGAACTGCGAGATGAGCACAGCAGAGATCATGGAGGTCAGTGCCACCACGGATCCCACGCTCAGCTCTATGCCGCCGGTGAGGATGACCAGAGTCAGCCCGATGGCGATCACGGCGATGATCGATGACTGGACCACGATATTCTTGATGTTGTTCACATCGAAGAAATAGGGGCTGCTGAACGAGAAGAGCAGGAAGATCAGAAAGAATCCGATATAGATGCCATTGTTCTTCAGCAGGTGCAGCACAGCAGTGCGGCTGAATGCAGATGTCTTTTCATTACTCATGATAGGAGACTCCTTGTTCTCTTGTACTGGCGGCTATACAGCCCCGATTCGTATGGTCAGCCCGAAGGCTGTTCCCAGCTCCTTCCAGGGCAGCAGCTGCTGCTCGTTCAGTGAAGGATGACCGCTGAACTCATTGTCCATGGCAAGGGATCGATACTTGCTGTTGCCCAGGTTATGGTAGGGCAGCAGCTCGATCGTCGAGGTGCAGCCGATCCGCTGCAGATGGGAGAACATGCGGTCCATGCTCTGCCGATCGTGGTTGAAACCGGGGATCACCGGTATGCGTACGATGGTCTTCTGTGCATGTTCGCGTACCAGGTACTCCAGTGCCTCCAGAGAGGCTTCGTTACTGCTTCCGGTCATATCCAGATGCCGCTGCCGATCTATATGCTTGAAGTCGATGAAGACCATGTCGATCGCATCTATGAGAGCAGTGAGCCAGTGCAGCGGGTAGACTCCTGCGGTCTCGATAGCCGTATGGATCTTCTGCTCGTTCAGCCAGGGCAGCAACTGCTGCAGAAAGGCTCTCTGGAGCATCGGTTCTCCTCCGGTGATCGTGACCCCTCCGTTCGACTCACGGAAGAACTCGAGGTCCTTGCTGATGATCCGCTTCACCTGCTCAAGTGACATGCGCTCCCCTATGAGAGTCCTGGCACCGAAGGCACAGACAGAGGCACATCGGCCGCAGAGGGTACACAATCCTGGATCGGTCACCACCCCCCGTTCGCTGTCGATCGAGAGGGCGTGAGAAGGACACTCGTCGATACATCTGCCGCAGCCGATACAGTGGTCCCTGTGGTACATCAGCTGTACCGCAGCATGCTGTGACTCAGGATTGTGGCACCATCTGCAGGAGAGGTCGCAGCCTTTGAAGAAGAGTACCGTGCGTATTCCCGGTCCGTCCTTGGTACCGTAGTACTCCACATCGAAGATCTGTGCCTGCAGCTCCGGCTCACAGGCAGTACTGCTGCTGTCGGTCGTTCGTAGCACATCTGTAGTGATCATTTAGAGTATGTACTCCATGCGTTCGATCAGATCGTTCTGTACATCAGGGTGCAGGGGGGTGAAGAACGCACTGTATCCTGATACACGTACCATCAGGTCCTGGAACTCTTCAGGATCTGCCTGTGCCTTTCGCAAGGTCTCACTTCCGATGACGTTGAACTGGATGTGCTGTCCGCCATGGGAGAAGAAGACTCTCAGCAGGGACTTCGCACGATCGAGACCTGACTCATTGTTCAGCGTGTCGGGGGTGAGCCGCACATTGAAGATCGCACCCTTCTGGAACCAGATCGAGGGGAGTTTACTCATGGAACGGATCGCGGCTGTGGGTCCGTGCAGTTCTGCCCCGTTCGAGGGGGACATACCGTTGTTCACCGGTGCCCCGTCGCGCTTTCCGTTCGGCAGTGCCCCGACCGAGGTGCCGAAGGCAATGTTCCCGGTCACCGGGGAGGAGCTCATCGCATAGCAGGCCGGTACCGGTCCCTTGCCGTAGCGGGGAGACTTGAAGTCCTGCTGGTAGGTCCTGCCGATGTATTCGGTGACGAAGTGAGCCCAGCTGTCAGCCCGCTCATCGTCGTTACCGAACTTCGGTACGCTCTTGACCATGGCCAGGATCTCAGGTCCCGTGGGGCTGGTATCGGTTCGGGTGAAGTCACTCTTCATCGCTTCGAGCAGCTGTGCTCCGGTCAGGCTCCTGTCATTGAACAGCAGCTGATCGAGGACGGTGAGCGAATCGGCCGCAGTGATCGAACCGCAGGTGGGTCCTCCCTCTGCCGTGTAGACCGCTCCCCCTTCGATCAGGCTCTTGCCCCGTGCGATGCAGTCGTCGACCAGCGATGACCTGAAGGCATTCTGATCAAGCCGTTCATGCAGATCGTTGTTCACGTGCTCGGTCTCTGCGATCAGTTCCATGAAGTAGTGCAGTGCTCTGGTGTAGTCCTCTCTGATCTCATCCATGCTCTGGTAGCTGCTGAGGTCTTTATCCTGGCTGAGATACCGCACCCCGGTCTTCGGATCCACCCCACCGTTGAGCGTGACTTCCAGTACCTTGGATACACTCAGCCAGGGACCTTTCGCTGCATAGTCCCACTTGCCCTGGATGGCCGATTCGATACAGCCGACCGGTGCCCAGTTGTGCAGGTCCTCTTCAGCGATGCCCATGTTCCTGAGGATGTCCATCCCGACGGTGTCGTTGTAGAAGGCGGGCATGCCGCCTTTATGGACATTCGCAGCTGCGAGGGCTTTGACGATGAAGGTATCGGGGGTCTTCTCGAAGACTTTCACCGAGACTGACGGGGTGAACAGGCGTACGTTCTCACAGGCGGTCACACAGAGCTCTGAGAGCAGGTTCACCGCATCCTCTCCGTCTGCAGTCTGTCCGCCGACCGTCAGGTTGACGAACATCTGGTAGCCGAGGAAGAAGGAGGTATCGGGCCAGGATCGCAGTTTGTTCAGTTCGTTCACTTTGATGAAGAAGACATCGACGAGTTCCTGTGCCTGTTCCATGGTCAACCTGCCCTCTCGCAGGTCCTTCTCGAGCAGCGGGTAGAGGAACTGGTCGAACCGTCCAAGGGAGATCGCATGGCCGTTCGATTCCAGATGCAGGGCCATCGTGACCAGCCATACCGACTGCAGTCCCTGCCAGAAGGTCTCTGCAGGCTGTTCGGGTACGATGCGGCAGTTCTGTGCCATGATACGCAGTTCCTCGTTCCTGTGTGCATCCGGTTCCTGCTGTGCAAGTCCATCGAGCATCACCGCCAGTCTCTGTGAGAAGGAGCAGACAGCTTCGTTGACCAGCACCACCGATTCGAGGAACCACTTCTGCTGGAGGGCTCCCGGTTCGGTCATGCGCAGTCCCGCGATGCGCTGTCGTGCCCGCTGTATGACTGACCGCAGACCACCGGTCAGCACCACCTCATAATCGACGAGCAGATTGCCGATCCCAGCAGAGGATACCCAGGTGTCATCGATGATCCCGCCGTCCCATGCCTGATTGATCGTTTCGGGGAGGAGGTCTCTGAAGGTCTCATAGAGGGAGGAATCCTTCCAGAAGGAGATCAGCGAGAGGATCTCATCCTTGGTCTCTTCGGTATAGAAGAACTGGTCTCCCGGTCTCTGATCGAAGTGGTAGGGGGTTCCGGCGAACTCTTCTACCAGCCAGCTGCAGGAGTATTCAGGGTATACCGGGGAGGCTTTGGGTGATGATGCCTGGTTCCCGGCGAACAGTTCATCCTCTCCGAGGTAGATGCTCATCTGCTCGAGCACGTGGGAGAAGGCCTGTGCCCGTCGCAGGATGATGGGATCGGACTGGTGCTGCTGCATGCTCTGCGTGAAGTACCGTGCCCGTTCGGGGCATATCATGGGGCGGGTGGCAAGGATTCTGCTTCGCATTCGTTCTACTCGTTCGTTCATGGTCATGATCCTCTCTTCGATCTTAGTCTCGTAATCGTGCACAGGTGTCTCCGATCTCCAGTGCGGTATCGATCAGATGTCTGCCCGTGACCTTCTTTCCCCTGACTGAGTCAAACAGCAGGTTCATGGTGGTCTTGCTGATCTTCCCCACGTCCTGGCTGATCGTCGTCAATTGCGGTCGTATCTGCATGACGCTGGGGGTCCCGTCAAAGCCTATGACCGAGAAGTCCCCGGGGACGCTCAGGTTCATCAGCTGTGCCTGATTCATGAAGCCCAGGGCCATCTGATCGTTGGCTGCGAAGACGGCTGTAGGCCACTGCGGCAGGCTGGTGAAGTGTCTGCAGGCTTCGATGCCTGCGAACATCTGCAGGTTCCCCTGGAACACATAGGAGGGGTCGAAGGGGATCCCCGCATCACTCAAGGCACTCTTGTAGCCTTCCAGTCGCTGCTGGGCACTGCTCCACCCTCCAGGTCCGGCTATGAAGGCTATCTTCGTATGGTTGAGCCGCAGCAGATACTCCACGGCCTGTCTGGCTCCCTTGTAGTTGTCACTTGCCACCTCGGGGATGTTCAGGTGTTCACAGTGCTGGTCGATCACGACCACCGGGAACTGTGAGTGCGCCCGCTGCACGATCTCCTCCGAGACTCCTGCGGTGAAGACGACGCCTGAGACCCGGTTCTTGATCAGGGTGTTCAGATAGAGTTCTTCACGATCCTTGTTGTTCAGGGTCTCGAAGACGAACATGGGGATGTTCTTCTGTATCGAGAGGGTCGTCAGTCCCCGTGTGATGAGGGAGAAGAAGGGGTTCACGATGTCATACACGAAGAGGGCCGTCCCCCACTCTCCCTCGGATCTTCCGAGCTTCTGAGCGAACTGATTCGGGATGTAACCGGTTTCACGTATAGCACATAAAATACGGTCTCTCTGAGCCTTCGAGACCTTCTCCGGGTTGTTTATCACTCGAGAGACGGTCGCTTTGGAGACATTACAGATCTTTGCTATGTCATCGATGCGTATTTTACTCATATGCTTCCTTTCCCTAAGATGTAACCGGTTTCACAATGAAGCCTATAATCGTTATACCATGGGTCTTGTGAGCCGTCAAGAAATATTTGTTAATCTTTTACCATTAGTCTGAGACTATAGGCACACCCCAGGTCTGATTCATGCAGGATCTGGAGTGCTGCGGCTACAGCTGAGAACTGATCAGAGGGCTCTGAGGCAGAGACACAGGCAGGAGGGAGTTGCTCAGGGAGTGATGCTGCTGTCGGGACTGAAGTCCATCGGAGTCCCTGGGACTCCTGTTCAATAGATGCACCTCTTCGCCTCATCAGCGAACGCGGCGATGAGTTCAGGGGATGCATCGAAGAAATGGTCAGAGGGAGCAAGGATATAGCCTCCGCCTTCACCTGCCTCGCTGAAGCATCGTCTGACCGCTTCGCGGGTCTCCCGTTCAGTACAGCCGAAGAGATGATGGCCCTGATCGAACCCTCCGATCATGCAGACCTGATCCCCGATGCGTCTCTTGGCCTCCCGCAGGTCGGTGTCCCCACCCATCCCCACCGGGGAGAAGGTCTCCATGGCATCCGGTCCCATCGCTGCGATGTCTTCGAGGATGGGCATGATACTGCCGCACACATGATAGACGATCCGCTGTCCCGCTTCGTGTGCGGCAGTGATCAGCGGAGCATCATACGGTGCGACGAACTCAGAGAACAGCGCAGGAGAGATCACCGAGGTGGAGGCATCTCCTCCTCCGAGCTCAAGCAGGTCATAGCGGGCACCTGCGAGCGATCGTGTGTAGATGAGCTTCCTGTGCTGCAGGATCTGCAGGAAGCTGTGGACCCATGAGGGATCATCGAAGGTCTCCATGATCAGCTGCTGGGTACCGAACAGACAGCAGGCATCCTGCCAGCAGCCCGGCTGACCAAAGAATTCGAAGGAACAGATATGGGCACGTACCAGACCGCGCTCCCCATACTCATCAGCGATGGCATTCACCGCTTCTGTATCACACAGCACACTGGTCATATGGGATCCGATGATCTCGATGTCCCGCTTCTTCTTGACAAGGGGTTCTGTGACCCATGAGGTATACCCGTTGTCTTGAAGCACCATGGTCAGTTCTCCTGAGGGGGTCCATATGGTATGACGGGTGGTCTTGTACTCCTGGCAGGCGATGGGTTCGCTCGTCACACGCCAGGAGTCTGATACGATACGTCTGCTTTCGATCACTCCGCTGAATCCAAGCTCGTTCTGATCGGGATCATACCACTGATCCAGTGCTGCATCAGGCCGGTGCAGTACCGGATAGATGATCGGGTCGAGTCCGAAGTGATCGAAGAACTGCTGGTCGGAGATGCCGTTCATATAGGTATTCGTAAAATAGGGCATGACCTGATGGGTGGTCACCGGGAGTCGATCCGGGATCCCCCTCTCGAGTGCCGTTATGCAGCGCTGTTTTGCTGTCATCTTCGATCCTCCCTGGTTGTGTGGTACAGAAGAGCCCCATCATCGGTTGTTCCGGATCGCTCCACCGCTGATGGATTACGTTAGCGACTGTATGCAGGATAGGAGCGGACAGAGACTCTGCTCTGTCCGCTCTGTCGATCAACCTTCCCCGGTCTCTACAGTCAGTTCCGGGAGTATGCTACTCATCGAACGAACGACGCAGCGAGTCTACCGATACGGCGAACACGATGACAAGACCGATAGCGACCATCTGCCAGTACGGTGAGACATGCAGCAGGTTCAAGCCATTACGGAGCACTCCCATGAGTACTGCTCCAACGAGAGTCCCCCATACGATCCCCTCTCCGCCGAACATGGAGGTCCCTCCGATGACTACTGCAGCGATGGCATCGAGTTCATAGCCGGTAGC
Organism: Spirochaetia bacterium; assembly: GCA_021736385.1. Lineage (GTDB taxonomy): Bacteria > Spirochaetota > Spirochaetia > CAKZLE01 > CAKZLE01 > JAIPFY01. The sequence goes on from JAIPFY010000049.1 coordinate 12,218, forward strand.
CATGACACCCATGGTACTGTTCAGTCGCCCTGCCAGGACCAGCCCCCCGAGTCCGGAGAGGAACCCATGGAGACAGAAGAGCTTGACCTTCACTGATTTGACATTGATCCCCGAAAGATGTGCTGCCTGTTCATTACCGCCGATGGCGTAGGTTGAGAGACCGAAGGGGGTCTTTCCCAGAATGAAGGAGGCGATACTGTAGACGATCACCGTGATGATCACGGGTACCGGTATCGGGCCCACATACCCCTGCCCGAGATACTTGATGATCTCCGGAAGCCCGAAGGAGGTAGAACCTCCGGTGAACTGCAGGGCAAGACCTCTCCATACCGACATCGACCCGAGAGTGGCGATGAAAGCCGGGATACCGATGGAGGTGATGACCAGACCGCTGATCAATCCGGTGAGCGTTCCCAGAGAGAGTGCGAGCAGGATACCGAGAAATGGGTTCAGGCCATAGTTGACCATCAGGAAACCGGTGATGGAACCGGCAAAGGCAGCAACAGAGCCAACGGCAAGATCGATGTTCCCGGTGATGATGATGAAGGTCATCCCCAGAGCAAGGATACTGTTGATCGAAGACTGCAACAGCACACTGATGATGTTCCCGGTCGTGAGAAATCGGGGAGTCAGGATACTCAGGATCAGGCAGAGCACGATCAATGCCGCTACGGTACTGAGCTGACTTCCATAGGCTCCCTGAATCCTGTTCTTATACGCTTTGAGCGTCTCTATTCGTGCACTGCTCATACGGTCACCTCTCTTACTCCGGATGCATGTCTCATGATGGTCTCCTGAGAGACCTGATCATTTACCAGCTCACAGCTCTTTGTCCCTTCATGCATTACCATGATCCGGTCACTCATTCCCAGTATTTCATTCAATTCACTTGATATCATGATGATCGCAGCTCCTGATTTCTTGAGTTCGTTCATAAGCCTGTAGACTTCGACTTTGGCGCCCACGTCGATCCCTCTGGTGGGTTCGTCGAAGATGATGATCTTCGCCTCGGCAAGCAGCCATTTCGCTATGACGACTTTCTGCTGGTTCCCTCCCGAGAGTTGACTGACCTGTTTCTCGATCCCGCTGGTCCTGATGTTCATGGCCTTCACCATGTTCTGGCACTTCTGGATGATCATCTGAGGCTGAAAGACTCCGCCTCTGGTGTATGTCTTCTGTGAGGCGAGGATCAGGTTGTTCTTGATGGAGAACATCTGGATGAGTCCTTCACTCTTCCTGTCCTCAGGGACCAGCGAGATACCCAGCCCTATGGCCTGTTCCGGGGAAGTGATCGACACTTCCCTGCCGTTCACCCAGATCCTGCCTTCCTGCCCCGGGGTCACCCCGAACAGGGTCTTCGCCACCTCTGTCCTCCCTGCTCCTACAAGGCCTGAGATACCGAGGATCTCACCGGCATGGACAGAGAACGAGATATCATGGAAGAGCTTTCCATACCCGAGGGACTCTACCTTCAGCAGTTCCTCTCCTGCGGGGATCTTGCAGGGAGGGTACTGTTCATTGAGCGATCGGCCTACCATATGGGAGATCAACTGGTCGATCGTTACCGGGTCTCTGCGTACATCGAGGGTGGTGATCTTCTCTCCGTCTCGGAAGACGGTGATCCGATCAGCGATCTTGAAGATCTCTTCGAGCCGGTGAGAGATATATATGATGCTGACCCCTTTCTGCTGCAGTTTCCTGATGATCTCAAAGAGCAGGACGGTCTCTTCGGTCGTGATGACCGCAGTAGGTTCATCAAGGATCAGGACTTTACAGTCCCATACCAGTGATTTGGCGATCTCGACGAGCTGCTTGTAGGCGACACTGATATTCTTCACAAGGGCCTTTGGATCTATGTGTACTCCCAACTCCTTGAGTATCTCCCGGCTCCTGGTCATCATGTACTGCTTGTCAAGCCGTTTTACGAAGGTACCGGTCACCGGCTGATGTCGCAGGAAGATGTTATCAGCGACACTCAGCTGAGGCACCAGATTGAATTCCTGATACACTACACTGATGCCCCTGTTCTGTGCAGCGATGGGTCTGTCGAAGACCACCTGCTCTCCGTTGAAGAAGATCGTACCGCTGTCAGGGTGGTAGGCCCCCGATATGGTCTTGATCAGTGTTGATTTTCCTGCACCATTCTCTCCGACGAGTGCGTGTACTTCTCCGGGAATCAGATCGAAATCGATGTTGTGCAGCGCCTGGGTCTGTTGGAATCGTTTACTGATCCCCTTCAGCTCCAGGATATAGTCTGTCGTTTGTTCCAGTGATGCAGTATCACTCATTGCATTCCTCTTCTTTCACTAACGTAGTACGGTATGGTTGACCGCACAGGTAACCCTGTGCGGTCTTCAAGCTCAAATCAGTTGATCGTCAGATGATTATCTTCGATGAATGCATCAACGTTCTCAGGGGTCACGATCATGGTTCCGGTGTCGATCCTCTTCTCTACCGGTTCGCCTTTCGCTGCTTTGACTGCAGCCTCTATGCCTTTGTATCCGATCATGTAGAGGAACTGTGCGACATCCCCCTGCACCTTCCCCTGTTTCATGGCTTTGAGGGCATCAGGAGCACAATCGAATCCCAGCAGTACGATGTCATCGCTTCGTCCGGACTGTTCGATCGCTGAGAGTGCAGCGATCGTCCCGCCGTCCCATGCACAGAACACCCCATCGATCACATCATGTGCCTGCAGCGCATCTTCCATCGCTGCCATAGCTCGTTCAGCCTGCCAGTCTGTGGCGACTTCCATGATGATCTCTATTCCCGGGTAATCTCTCTTCATGAGGTCATAGAACCCGTCTCTTCTCGCTGCACCGGTCTCCTGTGCGATCATCCCGTTGATCATCACCACATTACCGGTCCCGCCGAGCTGTTCTGCCATCCATGCGGCACCTACTGAAGCGGCAAGGTAGTTGTCCGTTGCCACATAACTGGCGATGTCCCCGCCTTTGATGGCAGTATCGACGGCAACGACCGGTATCCCGGCTTTGTTCGCCTTCTCTACGGCGACCACGATCGCAGATGAGTCAGTGGGGGCTATGGCTATGGCATCGACCTGACTGTTGATCATATCCTCAACGACACCGAGCTGGCCAGCGATGTCATTCTCTCTTGGCGGCCCTACCATAAGCAGTTCGACCCCATAATCTGCTGCTGCCTGTTTAGCTCCATTGTTGATGATGATCCAGCCCTGATTGGTCGCTGACTTCGTGGCATACCCTATGACGATCCCGTCAGACTCCTGTGCACCGCCGGCTGTCACAGTCATCGTGACCATAAGCAACATAAGTACGATGGAAAACCCTTTTGTTAAACCTTTCATTATTCGAACCTCCTGTGATGTGAACATCTGTCCATTGACGTTTATGTAATCTGGTATCAATGTATCATGTGATAGTTGGTCTGTCAAAATATTTTTATTATTATTTATATTTACTATTTGTTATTTATAACTTATGATACTTTTCAAGTCGTGGATTTGCTTGGACTGCATGCAGGATCCGACGTATACTGTTCATCTGGAGGAGTTATGGGACACTATGTACTGGGTATCGATCTGGGGACCAGTGGGATCAAAGTAGGGATCATCGACGAGCAGCTGCGTATGATCTGCAGTCAGTATCGGGATGCCAGGCCGCTGAGTGGCGAATCCAGACAGACTACTGATCACATCGATCGATTCTATGGTGATCTGCTCTCTCATATACAGGATGTCATGTCCTGCTCTCAGCTGAGCGCTCACGAGATCTCAGCGATCGCCGTATCGGGGCAGATGGGCGGAGTGATCGGGATCGATCGTGATTTCAATGCCACCACCGGTTTCGATATCGGGATCGATACCCGGTCGGAGTCGTATAACCTGCAGGTACACGAGGCCCTTGGTGCTGATCTATTCTCAACCACCTGCGGTTCTCCGAGAAACACACCGAAGATCATGTGGTGGAAGGAGCATGCCCCTGCAGTATACCGGGACAGTGTGACATTCCTGACACTCAATGCGTTCATTGCCGGAAAGCTGGCAGGGAATCGTGCAGATCAGGCGGCCATCGATCATACGATCACTGCCTTCTTCGGTAATGAGGACCTCAACGGGCTGTGCTGGTCTCCTGAGATCACCAGAGCGCTCGGTCTCGATCTATCCAAGTTCCCCAGGATCGTCTCTCCCTTCGATACCATCGGATATCTTTCTGTGGAGGCGGCACGCGGCTGTGGTCTTACTGAAGGGATCCCGATCATGGCTGGTGCAGGTGACCAGCCGGCAGGGCTGCTCGGGGCAGGCATGAACCGGAAGGGAATGAGTATGGATGTCTCAGGGAGCACCACGCTGATCTTTTCGAGTACCGACACCTTCAGTCCAGATCGTACCGGACGGATGATGTATATACCTTCGGTCTTTACCGGACTGTACTACGGTTTCAGCTATATTAACGGTGCAGGGATCGACCTGAGCTGGTTCAAACAGCTCGTTGGCGGAGAATCCACGCATGAGGAGTTCTTCTCCCGCATGTCTCGAGAGGCAGCTCAGGTCTCTGCAGGGTCCGATCATCTGCTGTTCAGTCCCTACTTCGGCGGGAGGCAGTGTCCCTACCAGGCACAGCTGCGAGGTGCCTGGATCGGACTGGACTGGCACCACAGAGCAGAACATCTCTATCGTGCCATGCTCGAGTCAGTCGCCTACTCGTATGCTGACGGCCTCCAGCGTCAGCAGGAACTGCTGGGCTATACTCCTGAGCTCATCTTCGCCAGCGGGGGCGGAGCAAAGAATCTGCTGTGGAATCAGATCAAGGCCGATGTGCTTGGCATCCCCCTGCAGCCGATCGCCGACTGTGACAGCTCTCTGCTCGGTACCGGAATCATAGGGCTGATGGGACTGCAGATTGAGGTGGATCTCAGCCTGATCGAACGATCCTTCGATCCACAGGCGCCCTGGTTCACTCCCGATAGATCCCTGGCTCCTGTCTACAACCGCTACTGCGATCTGTTCTCTGCTATGGACAGGCTCTCCATCTCCGAACTCTCTGATCGACTCCGAAGCATCTAACCACACCGCTCTCAGCAGATCCACAGGTCAGTTGTCTCCTGCAGAAGGGTCAGGTGGGTTCATCCCACGTCATGGAGGCTGTTTCTGGGATAAGCCCCCGGAGATGCCAGAAGGGACTGAAGACCAAGAGAACACCAGGTCGGTGCGCAGGCACCCCCTGGTGTTCTCTTGTGTTGTCTGAACTATGCAGCACGCCCTTCAGTCTCCGTGGCAGTGTCTGTAGTATTAGATCCCGTACCAGGAGAGCAGGACCTCTTCGGCTTCTGACGACCAGAGTCCTCCGTGGTTCCTCACAATCTCTGCCAAGGTCCTGAACAGTCTGTCATCAGCACCCTTCGCTTCGAAGTCAGCGATAGCGGTCAGTTCCATATCGATGTGCGGATAGATCAGTTTCTTGCCTCCGGGTATGTTCGGGAGGTTCAGGGTGGTCTCTACGGCACTTTCAAGTCCTCCGATGTGAGTGACCATCACCGAGGGGTTTATCAGGCCCTTTCCCATCATCTCAAGAGCTTCTTTCATGTCCGAGGTATACCCACCGCTGGTCCCTGCAATATGTGTCCGGGCATAGTGCACCTTATAGAAATTGAAGGAAGCAGAGAAGGATGAGTCGGTGGGTCCTGCGAAGAAATTCAGACATCCGTTATCAGAGAGGATCGCATCGCCCATCTCTACCACGGCCGCTACCGGAGCAAAGACGAAGACATCATCGTATCCTGTACCGTCACTAAAGGCCATCAACTGCTTCACCGGATCATCACTCTCAGCGGTATTCAGGTAGATCAGCTCGATGCCGTTCCTGGCTGCCTCTTCTACGGTCAGCAGGGCTTCCGCCCGCTCGAGCCGCTCTGAGTCGATGTCGGTGACCACCAGCACAGATGGTTTACGCTCCTGATGCATGGCATAGTCAATAGCACCAAGACCCATGGGACCGGCTCCTGCCAGGATGGCCATCCTGCCGCCGGGGACTGCTCCCATCGAGAGCTCATAGGTCTCCTTCTGCGCATGATAGGTAGCATGAAAGGCTGCTATGATACAGGACATGGGTTCTGCAAGAGAGGCCTTGTAGAAGGCATCTCCGGAGTACTCCAGATAGAAACCGTTCTCCATGACTTCGTTCGGTATGATGATGTAGGTGGCATCACCTCCGAAGCATGGGAACGAGTACCCCGGGGCATACCCAAGACCTTTATGGTTTATGTTCGGTTGTACGGAGAACTTGTCACCGGGATGATACCGGTCTTTCCACGCCTCACCGACTTCTATGACTTCTCCAGCGAACTCATGCCCTATGATGATGGGGTTCTCTGCTATGTCCGCCGGGACTCGCTTATGATCGGCCCCGAGCAGTGCTGCTTTATAGGTAGACATGCAGACACTGTCAGTGATCACCTTAGCCAGGATCTCATCCCTTCCGATCGGCGGCAGTTCGAATTCATCAACAGAGAGTTTCTGTTTCCCATGGAGTCTGACGGCCTTTGTCTTCATCTGTGTATGCTCCTTGTGTTGTGTTTCAGCTGAGGTCACTCATATCGATCAGATCGTATTTCATAAGGATCTCTGCACTCCAGCTTGATGCTGTAGCTATGACGGTCGTACATTTATCGAGGTGAGCACCGGCTTCTTCGAAGTCAGCCCGTACCGCTTTGGTCCGCAGACAGTAGTCCGTTCCGCCGAAGATCCCTCTATGGATGTCAGAGCAGGTCACGCTGCCGTAGGTCTCGATATACTTGTCATGGAGTTCCTGAGCCATATCGAAGGAGGTATACTGAGCGACCTTGTCACCATCAGATAGGTGTTCCAGTCTTCTCCCGATACGGGAACTCATACACAGGATACCTCCGGCATAGCCTCCGCAGGACCCGTCCCCGGTGATCGCCATCCCTCCGGAGAATCCGCTGGTTGCTTTGAACAGGGTCGAGTCCACTCCTCCGGTAAGTTCCCCGAGTGCTTTCACGGTGCATTGTGCACATCCCCTGATCGTCAGCTCGTTGGTGAACCCCAGTTGGTAGGCTCGTTTGCGTATGGCGACTCTGTTCCGGTCTTCCAGGATACCGGTCATACCGCTGGTGCGTATGCGGTCGTAGTGTTCTCTGATCAGCTGCATCAGTTCAAGCTCTCCGTGGAGGTTCGAATACCGTCTGAGAGCATCTTTGATCTCATAGGTCTTCAGATAATCCTGGATCTCCACAGCTGCAGCATCTGATTCTCTGGTGAACAGATAGCCACAGGCTATCGCTGCTGACAGATAATAGGGCATGACCCCCTGCATCCTGCACTCGAGGGCTGGCCCTATCAGACGGTCAGTCCGTGAGAGTTTCCGCTTCGGGTCTCCTCCTACCCGTTCTACCGTATCCTGCAGGATCGGATTTGCCATGTTCTTCAGTACTTCTGCGTTCCATTCACTCATCTCCTGCGTAGAGAACCCGAATCTCTTCTCAAGGGCCTGACTGATCTCTTCCAGTGCTCCTTCAGCGATACAGGCTACGTCCTTGTCTCTCGCAGCATCGATGATCAGATCATACCCCTTCACCGCACCTGCATAGGCATAGACTGCATGGATCATATTGTAGGTATACATCTTTCGCATCTCTTCAGCTGCGATGCGTTCGGTGTACCGGAAGCCTTCGATCTCAGGGAGTGGGTTCCTGAAGGCGGTTCCATCTGCTGTGAGCTGTTCATACCCGTTCGTCATCACTACCAGCGGGTCCTCTGCGAGCATCTGCGCCGTGGGCTGTACCGCCATACGGATGACCAGGGTCTCTACGATCCCTACATGTCCGGTGTAATAGGCCTTTCCCTGCTCCGAGAGTGCATCTTCGAGCAGTTTCCCAAACACAGGACCGGGGTGATGCATATTGGTACAGATGAGGATATCAAGGGGCGGTACCCCGGGCTGCTGCCTTCTCGATTCTATGTGCTGTGCCAGGATCTTCGCGGTAGCAGGAAAGTCCTTGGGAAAGATTGAGAGAGCAAGGAGTGACGAGGAACTCAAGGCTTCATTGATAGCCTGCTCATCCGCCGTGTGGAGAACGGCATACCCGTCTACGACCATACGTTCCTGCTCATCTGCCGATCTCATGTGGTAGAGAGTGTAGTATCCCTGTGATGAGAGCTTATGCACGAAGTGTTCGTCGGCATCTACAAAGGTCATGGTATATCCTGACTTGCAGGCAAGATCTCCCAGAAAACCCCGTCCGATCTTCCCTGCTCCCCATATCACCATATGTCTGTCATGTTTCATGTGTACTTCCTTCAGTGTGTTCTCCAGGCCGATCTGCGATCAGCTCATCAAAACTTTACAGTGATATTATATATTGTATGTTACTTTTGTCAATTGTTATTTTTACCTTTTCAAATTTATATCTTATAATACTAAATCAGAATCGTGACTTCAGGATCCTGCAGGTGAACAGAAGCACCTGAAAGACAGAAGCAGCAGCTAAGCAGGGTATGCGGGTCCTGAGGGCGGGCATGCTGATGAGATTTCCATACTGATTTGAGGATATGCTGCTAAGATGAGAACAGGCTCAGCAGATGTGTCTGCTGAGCCTGTTCTCGCTATGATCGAATCTGTCTGTTCTAGTGCTGCTGCAGGTGGATGATCTGTTCTGCTGTATCTTCATCGGTGACCAGATGGGTGATCATACCCGAACGGAGTGCACCGAGGATCGCCGGGGCTTTCTCGACTCCTCCGGAGATCGCCACACGTTTTTTCACGTTCCGCAGCATCTCTACCGGTATACTTACCAGTCTGTCCTCGATGACGGTCTTCAGGAAGGTCCCGTCGGCATTGAAACAGTGTCCCAGGATATCACCGATGGTACCCTGCTCATTGATGCTTTCAAGGTCTGCGGTATTTCGCAGCGATTCTGCAAAGAATGTCCCGGTCTCTCTGCAGCCGATACCAAAATAGGCTTCATCGCAGGCAGCCCACAGATCATAGACACCGTTGGTGTGAATATCATTGGAGAGTATCCGTTCACAGCTCTGGGCATCATCTACGATAGCATAGGAAGTAAGATAGGTCCCATTGGATGACAACTTGCTGCAGGTCTCCTGAATGATGGAGAAAGGGTTCCCACGTGAGACTGTCGCAAGTCCTCCCATCAACTGGACCACATGCACATTCTGTGTCTTTATGGGCATGATGTTCTCAACGACCTTCCCGACAGTCTCCCCGACTCCCATACCATATACGGTGTCTTTGGGTACTTCGAGCATGAGGTAGAAGGCTGTCACTCCGCCGAGAAAGTCCCGTATCGGCATGGCCTGTTTGCCCGTCGGCGGCCTTACGACCGTAGCCTGCTCCAGGTCGAAGAGTCTTTCAAGTTTTCGAGCCAGCGCCTCCTGCTCTTTGAAGGGAAGTTTCACCGTGGTATGTACGATCTTCGTATCTTTCGCCTTCTGCAGCATACGCGATACATTCATCTTCGATATATTCAGGTACTCTGCTACCTCCTGCTGTGACATATCATTCTGATAATACAGAAGGGCAACCTGTTCTAACATGTAATCATTCAAAACTGACTCCTTATAACATTCATTATTAATATCTAATGTTATTTTTGTCAACACAATACGTATTCGGTTTCTTGTGTTCCAGTATCTATCTCTTATATGATAATCAGTTAAGTTATTCCAACCCTCTTCACCTACGAGCATAGCGCTAGGTGACAGAGATATCGGGATCACAGATCCCATCGGCCAGCACTACAGCCTGTCAACAGAGCTGAGGACTCTCTGCAGCTGAGGCAGGAGGAATCTGATCGGTACGAGTGTGTACAGCATTCACCCTCTACCGTTTCCCTGCTATATTGGTTTCCTACACGTATACACAGATGAGGTGGCATGATGAGTTCAAGCGATATTCTCTCCTCTTTGACCGGTCATCAGGCCTATATCCTGGTGCAGCGGGTTGCCGGTACGTATGACCACCTGGCAGCGATACTGCGAACAGAGGCACGGGACCTCCTGAATGAGCCGGATCGGCAGGAGGTGGCACAATCGGTCCTGGAAGCACTGCAGAGCATCGAATCCGATGAGATCTACAGCAGATCAGGCAAGACGGAATTCGGGTATCTCTATCCCGGAGAGGCTGCCGATGAGTTGATGGAGGAGCGCATGGAGGGGTTTCTCTATCGAGTCGATCAGCTTCGTGATTTCAGCGATCAGAGGCTCGCACAGGAGTTCGTCATAGGGATCCTGCTGGGGTTCCACCTGTGCAGCAGCGAGGGAAGAGCAGATCTGCTCGATGACAGTCCTGATGCTCTTATGGAATTCTCAGAGACGATCGCACAGGACTGGATCAGATCCCTCACAGACCCGAAGACTGTCAAGTCGTTCGTTGAAGAGGTCAGCAGAGTCTGTCCTGATTTCACCCATCTCCATAGACTTACCGGTCAATGAGCTGAAGAGATAGGGCTATCCCGGTCTGAGCAGGTCAGGACCGGGATAGTCTGGTTTGAAGACTAACGGATCACAGGAGCGATCTGTTCAGCGATCCTGGCGGGTACTACCGTTGTGTAGGACTTCGCAAGAAGTAAGGGGGCCTCTGAAGCCTTCTTCCTGGATGAGAGATTCGAGGTTTCTGTCATCCATTTCTCAGCAGCTTCATACAGCTTCCTCATCGTGCCGGGAAGCTTTCAGCCCTGCTGAAAAAACCTTCTCCCATTTGATTACTATATATCGGCATATAGAACTTCACGTCCAGATTGGGAGAATCCATCTCAACGACATCGATCATAGCGAACATGTGGTCATGCAATTCTGTACTCTTCAGCTGATCAGGAGTCTTGATCCTGGAAACATCCAGGGCCTGAAACTTTTGGCATGCGATCCATAGATTATCAAGCCTTCTTCTTTTGACTCGGGTCAGGAAGGTGGGAAACCGTCGGTTTCAGCCCTTTCTGGTTGCGGATCCTGATCCTTGCATAGCTCCTTCAGACCTATCAGGGCGACCCCTGAACTGCAGTGCTTAGGCACTGTGACTTCATTGCTATGCTTGTACCATGGGCCCGTCCCAAAGCTCGCATGCACAGTCATGCTCAGAGGCTTTCATGACCGTGTTGATTATCGTATCGCAGGAGATCCCGCTCTTTTTCACTACTCTTCATACGGAGAACATTTCATATCCTAATGTTTGTGATTCCCATGTGTGTAGCCCGGGATAACCACGTGAATCTGACAATATGAAACCGTTGGATGATTACTGACAGAGCCTCTTGTCAAGCAGCATGTTCGTGATAGAGGATACGGTTTTTAAGTGTATAACCCTAAAAAGAGGTATAAAAAGATAGTTATTATGGTTATACACACAAAAATTTGTGTTGAGCCAAAAAAGCTGGCTGATTATTTCAAGAGCCAACACAGATCCGTTGATATCAATACGATATACACATATCTAGACGCATTAGTCAGTTCGTTCATCATCAGCAAAGTACAACGCTATGATATACAGGGAAAAGCACTTCTCAAAACACAAGAAACATACTATGTAGCAGATCCTGGCATTCAGCATGCTGTCTTTGGCTATCGAGATCGACATATTTCAGGCATTGTAGAGAATATAGTCTACCACGAACTGGTCAGACGGGGATATGCAGTATTCATCGGCAAACTCGGTACTCGGGAAGTTGATTTCGTCGCTGAGAATCATGAAACACGAGTATATATACAAGTTGCTTACAGGATGGAACATGAAAGTACTGTGCAAAGGGAGTTTGCACCGCTTCTTGCTATTCGAGATTCCTATCCGAAATTCGTCGTGACCATGGATTCCCATGTTCACGACTCCATAGAGGGAGTCCGACATATCGGGCTCCTCCAATTCCTCACAGACACTCGTCTGTACTAGCAGGCACCTCAGATACAGTTCCAAATCTTTGCAGGCAATCGAAGCATCAGAGTATGCAAAAAGCTGTTTTGCTAACGGAGGCACTGATAGATGGGTACCATCAACCAGGATATGTCCATATCAGGTATCAGCATATGGATCATATGAAGTCCTGTCACAGGCTCAGATAGTATGTTCAATCACACACCTCCATATACCGTTGTACTGCTGATGCTCATCTGCCTGGCTGACATATCAATGAAGGAGCATCAGATCAATAAGTCTCCCCTGCTGGCCGCTTGTGCCCTTGACCTTCATGGCGGTTTTGCATCATATCTACAGTGATCGATCATTCACGATCCGGGAGTTGCCATGTCTATACTGGTGATCATCTGCGCTTCGATAGGCTATGCTGCCGAGAGCATGTTCGGCTTCGGCGGTTCCATCATCACGTTCCTGCTGCTCTCTCAGAGCCTTCCGGTGAAAGAGGCAGTCAGCATGCTGCCGGTCTTCGCCCTGTTCGGCAGTCTCTTCATCGTGCTCAGCGATCTTCCTTCGGTGAAGTGGAGGACTATCGGGAGGATCTGTATCTATGCCCTGCCAGGTCTTGCCCTCGGGACACTGTTCATGGGAAAGGTCCCTGAGCAGGCGTTCACGCTCTTCATGCTCGCGATCATCATCGCGTACGGGGTGAATCTGATCATCGGGAGAGATCCTGCAGTGCCTGAGCGTCTTCGAAAGCCCCTCTATGCCGCTGCCGGTTTCGTGATCGGAGCTACGAGTCTTGGGGTCTTCTTCATTCCGATCATCGGTTCAGAGCTGGGAGAACAGCGATCGTTCCGGGTGAGTCTCGGTCTGTTGTGGACCATCACGGCGATCTTCAGGATACCGCTGTATATGCTCAACGGGGTGATGACCTTCGAGATCTTCAAGAGTTCACTCACCGTGGTACCCTTCCTCCTCATCGCCATCCTCCTGGGCTACTACATCCACCGAATGATCCCGAAGGCCCGCTACAAGCAGTATGTCGGTACCGCTATCTCAGCAGCAGCAGCTTTGAATCTGCTGCAGCTCTTCCCGCTCTGAAGCCCGC
>JAIPFY010000050.1 GCA_021736385.1 Spirochaetia bacterium
TGAGACGAAACATACTGCAATCATTCAAATTTAGGAAGGTAGGGATCTTCATGGTGTATATATCTGGTTCAACACGCATATGTGACGGAGGCTGCTCATGCCGCAGTCGAACATAAAATCAGGAGTTACCGGCTTTCTGGCTAAACAGGGGCTCTTCATCGCGTTCTTCATCGTTGTCATATTCTTTTCGATCGCTTCAGATTCCTTTCTCTGCACGAACAATATCATGCTCATCCTGCGGCAGGTATCTGTGATCGGAACGATCGCCATCGGCATGACCATGGTCATCATCATCGGGCACTTCGACCTCTCCGTCGGCTCTCTGGCTTCATTGACCACGGTCGTCGTCATCAGTCTGCACGATGTGATCGGACCGCTGCCTGCCATGCTCGTAGCGATCCTTGTAGGTCTGATCTCAGGTTCCATCACCGGCTATCTGGTCGGGTTCCTGAAACTGAACTCAATGATCGTCACCCTCGGTATGCTGGCGATCCTTCAGGCAGTGACGTTGATCTATACCGGGGGGAAATACTCACGGGTCGCAGATCCTGAAGCAACCTGGTTCGGAGTCATCGGTCGTGAGTATTTTCTTGGAATACCGGTACCGGTCATCATACTGGCAGTACTGATCACCATCTTCTCTGTCATCATGCTCAAAACAGTATTCGGACGACAGATCTTTGCCGTGGGCGGAAGTGAGAAGGCAAGCCGCTTCTCAGGGATCCACGACAGCAAGATCACCATGTACGTGTTCATCATATCCGGAGGACTCACGGCGATCGCCGGTATCATCCTCGGATCACGACTGATGGCTGCACAGAACTACATCGGACAGGGCTATGAGTTCCAGGTGATCTCCGGAGTCATACTCGGCGGGACCAGTCTGGACGGTGGAGAAGGAAATATCTTCAAGGCATTCATGGGTATCCTGATCATCGGGATCCTGTTGAACGGGTTCATCCTTCTTGGATTCCCCTACTACACCCAATGGGTAGCACAATGGATCATTGTACTCGGTGTGGTCTGGCTGGATATCGCGTCAAAAAGAGGAAGGATACTAGGATGATAATACAAATGAAGAATGTATTGAAAAGGCAACCGATCTGGGCGATCTTTCTGGGAATGTTCCTGTTGTCCAGTCTGTTCGTACCGGGATTCTTCAGCAGTGGTAATTTTCTGAACATCCTGGTACAGACAGCGGTCGACGGTATGCTCGCACTGGGAATGACCTATCTGATGATCAACGGGTATTTCGACCTGTCAGTCGGAACGGTCATGGGACTCTCGGCAGCTCTGACGATCGGTATGCAGAAGTATGGATTGTTCCCGGCTATCATGAGTGCAGCTCTCGCCGGGGCAGCCATCGGACTGGTGAACGGGTTCTTCGTTGCCAAAGTGAAGATCAATGCGTTCATCGTGACGCTTGGTTCATTCATAGGAGTCCGCGGTCTGGTCTATATCTATACGAAAGAAGATGCCCTGATCGGTGAGATCATGGAACTGGGCATCTTCGGTTCCGATTCGTTCCTCGGACTGCCGGTACTCTTCGTCGTGATGATCGTTGCCATGGGAATAGCTTCGTTCGGACTGAGGATGACCCCTCATGGGCGATACACCTATGCGGTCGGCGGGAATATGGAAGCTGCTGAGAATGCCGGTATCCCGGTAGACCGTACCATCATGATCAACTTCACGATCTGCGGTCTCACCGCAGCATTGGGCGGCATCCTGCTGGCAGCCCGTCTGAATGCCGCTACCCCCGCCCTCGGCTGGCCCGATAAGAATCTGATGATCATCGCCACCGTCGTCCTGGGCGGAACCAGTCTCACCGGAGGGTCAGGAAGCATCGTACGGACTCTGGGAGGACTGTTCACGATCGGCATGCTCTACAATATTCTGAACCTGATGAATGTACAGAGTTACTACAACACGCTCATCATGGGACTGGTCCTGATCATGGTGGTCTATGCCGATTCTCATATCAAGAAGAGGAATCTCAAGACTGCTTAAAGTAAGTTCACTGTTTTGCAACCAGCATCTTTGGTGCTGTATAAATGACATCTTGTCAAAAAAAGGAGAAAAGGGATGAAGAGAGTATTTACTGTTCTATTGATCACCGCACTGATCGTTTCTGGTTCAATGGCTTTTGCCGCTGGACAATCAGAAGCTGCTGACGATGGCACCATCGTCATCGGACATACCGCGAACAATACCGGTATCGACAGCTACCAGACGACTCATGACACCGTGTTCAGAGATACCGTGGAAGCTACCGATGGTGTCGAGGCTATCATACTTGATGCAAAGGGCGATGTCGCTCAGCAGATCAGCCAGATAGAGACACTCATTCAGCGAAACGTTGATGTGATCACGGTATGGCCGGTAAATGGTAAAGCCGTGGTACCAGCAGTGAAGAAGGCATTCGATGCAGGGATCCCTGTGCTGATCGTCAATTCACTGATCGATGAATCAGGCTACCAGTATGTCTCAGGATTCGCTGGACCTGATACCTATGCTGAAGGTGAGAATGCTGCAAAAGGTATGATCGAAGCACTTTCAGGAAACGGTAAAGTGGTTGAACTGATGGGACTCCCCGGCTACGTCACCGCCATCAACAGGTCAGGAGGCTTTCAGGACTATGTGAAAGCGAATGCCCCGGGGATCGAGATCCTGGCAACAGAACCTGCTGACTGGAACAGAGCGAAAGCTACACAGGTCATGGAGAATCTGATCGTGAAATACGGAGATGCCATTGATGGTGTCTATGTGGCTGATGACAATATCGGAATCGGCGCACTGAATGCCCTCAAAGAAGCAGGACTTGCCGGCGAGATCGTCATGACCAGTGCCTGTATGTTCGGTGAAGGATATGATGCGATGGAAGAAGGCTATATCTATGGCTCAGTATTCCAGTCACCATCAGAAGACGCCATCAAGGCTGTCCAGACCGCGATCAAACTGGCAAATGGCGAAGAAGTCCCATTCTGGAACTACTTCGACACTCCAGTGGTGACCCCGAAGAACATGGATCAGTACGAACGACCTAATTTCTAGGAAACTGACATTTGAGCATCCTGTGAGATCCAAGGTGCCGTCCGGCACCTGGATCTCACGGATCTATCTATCAAGAAGGATGAATACAATGGGTGAAACTATGGCAGTCATAGAAGTCTGCAATATATCGAAGACCTTTCCCGGGGTAAAAGCGCTTGACTCGATCAGCCTGAAGCTGAACAAAGGCGAGGTCTTGGCACTGGTCGGAGAGAACGGGGCTGGTAAGTCCACGTTCACGAAGATCCTCTCAGGATTATACCAGACTGATCCGGGAAGCGGAGACATCAAGCTTGACGGAAAAGTCACACATTTTCAGAACTCCATGGATGCCAAGAAGAGCGGGATCATCACGATCTTCCAGGAACTCTCACTTGTCCCCTTTCTCAGTGTCGCAGAGAACATCTTTCTGGGAAACCTCCCACGATCCCCCCTTGGACTGATCGATTGGAAGACCCTCAACGCCCGGGCAGCAGGGATCCTGAAGGATCTTGAACTCGATATCAGACCGGAAGTGCTCGTCGGCAGCCTGTCGATCTCAAAGCAGCAGATGGTCGAGATAGCAAGAGCCCTCTCACAGGGCGCAAAGGTGATCATCTTCGATGAACCTACTTCATCATTGACTGAGATAGAGAAAGACATCCTGTTCAAGAACATCCTGCGCCTGAAGAAGAAGGGTGTGGCGATCATGTACATCTCTCATAAGATGGACGAGGTCTTCGAGATCACAGACCGCATAGAAGTACTCAGAGACGGAAAGAACCGCGGGGCTCTGGTGACCAGAGACACGAAGCTCGAAGAGATCATCCAGTTGATGATCGGTCGAGTCATCGATGATTATTTCCATAAGAACGAAGCCGAAAAAGGTGAAGAGGCCCTGAGGGTCCAGGGATTATCAAAAGAATCCCTCTTCAGCGACATCACCTTCTCGGTACGCTCAGGGGAAGTAGTCGGGTTATACGGACTCGTGGGTGCCGGTCGATCAGAAGTCGCAGAGACGATCTTCGGAGCCAGGAAGTCTGATGCAGGTCAGATCTTCATTGAAGGTAAAGAGGTGCAGATCAGAAACACCCGTGAAGCCGTTCATGCGGGCATGGGGTTCATCCCTGAAGACCGAAAAGAGCAGGGACTGATCCTCGGTATGAGCTGTATCGAGAACACGAGTATCGCAAAGCTATCACAAATAAGCAGTTATGGATTCCTCCATAAGGATCAGGAACAGGCGATCTTTGATGAGTACAAGAACAAACTATCGATCGCTACCCCGAGCCCCCTGCAGAAAGTGATGAAACTCAGTGGAGGGAATCAGCAGAAGATCGTACTGGCAAAGTGGCTCTGTATGAATCCCAAGATCCTGATCCTGGATGAACCTACCAGAGGTATCGATGTGGGATCTAAGGCCGAGATCCATAAACTGATCGCCAAACTTGCAGAATCAGGGATCGCGGTAGTGGTCATCAGCTCAGAGATGCCCGAGATCATGGGTGTGAGTGACAGGATCATCACGATGAAAGAAGGAACGATCACCGGAGAGTTCACCGGTTCTGATATCACCGAACAGAATCTTATCAATGCCATAGCCCTGACCGGGCAGGCAGTGGAGGCATAGATGGACAGAATACGTTTGGCCGTACTGGGGATGGGAAGACAGGGTCAGATCCATTCCCAGAACATAGCATACAGAATACCGCAGGCAGAGCTCGTCGCTGTCAGTGACATCACCCTGGAACGTGCAGCTGCAGCAGGGATCGATGGAGTGGACCTCTATGATGACTATCGGGAGATCCTTGCCCGACCTGATATAGATGCCATCGTCATCGCCACATCGACCGATACACACGAAGAGGTCATCAGAGCCGCTGCGAAAGCAGGGAAACATATGTTCTGCGAAAAACCTATCGCGACGACCCTCGAAGCGATCGATGAGGTCCTGGCGGTCGTCGAAGCGTCGAACGTCAAATTCATGGTTGGCTTCAACCGAAGATTCGACCCGACCTTCAGTCAGGTACGGAAACTGGTGACCGACGGTGTCGTCGGAGACCCCATGATCGTCAACATCACCAGCAGAGACCCTCAGCCCCCCCACCTTGAATACCTCAAAGTGTGCGGCGGTATCTTCTTCGATACCACGGTCCATGATTTCGATATGGCTCGATTCCTCACCGGAGATGAGATCGTAGAAGTCTATGCGACCGGCAGTGTCCTGGTCGATGAGCGCATCGGAGCCCTCGGGGATCTTGATACCACCATGGTCACCCTCAAGTTCGCAAGCGGTGCTGTGGGTTCGATCAACAACTCGCGAAGGACCGGATACAGTTACGACCAGAGAGTCGAGGTCTTCGGTAAGAGATCCTGCGCCTTCGGCAACAACGAGACTCCCACCAGAGTGGAGTATGTCAATCCAGAAGGGACTCACAGCGACACCCCGCTCTACTTCAATATCGAGCGGTATCCTGAAGCCTTCTATGGTGAGATCAGAGCCTTCACCGATTGTCTGGTCAATGACACCCCCGCCCCGGTCACCGGAGCTGACGGCAGAAAGGCAGTAGTACTCTCGATGGCTGCCAAGAAATCCTGGCAGGAGAACAGACCGGTCAAGATCTCTGAGATCGGCTGAGATAAGGACATACCATGTACGAAGGTAACAAATTAGGCATATGTGAATGGGCGATGCCGGTCGATGGGCCCTACACCTGTAAGATGGCACGGGAACTCGGGTTTGACGGGATACAGCTGGAACTCGGCCCCTACGAGAGGGGCTTCTCCAAATCAAGGTCAGCGGTACAGAAGGCCTACCTTGAGATGGCAGAGACCCACGGGATCGAATTCCCTTCGATGGCTGTCAGGGTCACCGACTACTACAGCATGGTCAGCGAACCCGGTTCTCCTGAACATGAGATCGTACGATCGGGGATCGATGCCGGCATCGAGGCCTGCGCCGCGATGAACGTTCCCATCCTGATGATACCGAACTTCGTAAAGAGTGCGATCCGCACAGAACGGGAGTTCGACATCGCCGTAGCAGTGTTTCAGAAGGCCTGTGACAAGGCCGAAGGACTCGGTATCACCATAGCCGCTGAGAACCCCCTCTCAATACCCGATACCTTCAGGTTCTTCAAGTCGATCGACCGGAAGAATATCGGGCTCTATTTCGATCTGCAGAACTACTATCTGCATAATGATGCCTATACCCCTGATATTCTCGAGGCACTGTTCGATCTGATACTCGAACTCCATGTAAAAGACGGCAGGGGGAAAGAGCTCAGCGGAGCACTGCTCGGAGAGGGCTCTGCCTCGTTCAACGCTTCTGTGGAGGTACTCAAACGACATGAGTACAGCAAATGGATCATATCAGAGAACTACTATGATATGCCCCCCCTCTGTGGCCCGGCAGATGATCCGGTCGCACTGATCAAGAAGGATGTAGCAACACTAAGATCGTTGTTCTCATAGAGATCACATATCATGCGAGAACATGATACGGGTGATGGAAGGTTTTTTAACAATTTAAAGGTCATACATTTGTATGGTAGGAGGATTTTATGGGTATACTCGGGACTATGGCAACAGACTGCGAAATTCGTATCGATTACGACAAACTTCGCAAGGACAGATTGAAGAAGATGCAGGATCAGATCCGTAAGGATAAACTTGGTGCCATCCTCGCATTCGATCATGATGCGATCAGGTACATCACCAGTACCAAGCTCAATGACTGGATGAATAACAAACTTGCACGAGCGACCCTCGTGTCTGCCGATCAGCTGCCTATCCTGTATGAAGCAGGCAGTGCCATTGAAGCGAAGAAGAAACTGTGTCCCTGGATCGCTGACAGGATCTTCCCGTTCACCGGTGGTGCCATGAGAGGATCGTTCCCGAAGGAAGTGGTCTTCAAACATGCGAAGAACTTCGCAAAAGAGATACGAAAGATCCTGACAGAATGGGGTGTGGAGAATGAACCTCTGGGACTCGATATCACCGAGATCCCCTTCATCCTCGCGCTGCAGGAAGAGGGCCTGAACGTAGTAGATGCTCAGCAGACCATCCTCGAAGCACAGAAGATCAAGACGAAGGAAGAGATCGATCTGATCGAGATGTCCATCGCCATTGATGAGGCTGCCTTCTTCGAAGTCATCGAACATGCAAAACCGGGAGTCACAGAGAACCAGCTCAACGGCCTCATGAGAAAGAGGATCTACGAACTCGGCGGTGAGGAGATCCAGAACATCAACGTCATCTCGGGTAACCGCTCCCACCCGCATCCCCACGATGCCTCTGACCGTATGCTCCGCATGGGAGATATGATCTTCATCGATATCGTGAGCGTGTTCAACGGGTATCACACCTGTTACTATCAGTCATTCGTCGTAGGACCACCTTCAGAGAATCAGCTGAAGATCTACCGACAGACCTATGACTGGCTCTTTGCTGCAGCAGCGCTCCTGAAACCTGGTGTCAGCACCGCTGATATCGCCAGACAGTGGCCTGAAGCAGAAGAACTGGGTCTGGAGAGTGAAGCAGCTGCTTTCGCGCTGGAACTCGGACACGGGATCGGGATCACCCACTGGGCAAAACCGGTGATCAGCCGATGGTTCAGTATCGAATATCCTGAGATCCTGGAAGAAGGAATGGTCTTTGCCCTTGAGACCTACTGCGGGGAAGGCAATGATGCAGCTCGAATCGAAGAGATGTTCGTCATCGAGAAAGACGGCGCACGACAGCTGAGCAAGTTCCCCTCAAAGCATCTTATTTCAACTCCGAATGTTGGAAATATATTACCAAGATAACAGTTTTCATGGTACAGCAGATCCCCTTCCCCCTGCCGTTGGCAGCGGGGGAGCGGGTCTGCTGTTCTTATCTTTGGCAGCTATCCCGAACACCACCTGAGACATGACACAAGATAAGCCTGAATAACTGTTTGACAAACAGCTGATTTGATAGCATAATGCTAATGGTCATACCAATAGTATATTTATATAATTAGTCCATGTGGAGGAACCTAATGAACGATTTGGAGTACATCCAGGATCTGGTACAGAAATCCCGAACAGCACTGAAGCAGGTCGAATCCTTCGATCAGAGACAGATAGATACGATCGTCAGAGCTCTGGCCAAGTATGTGTACGATCATGCGCAGGAACTAGCGCAGATGGCTGTCGAAGAGACCGGAATGGGAACTGTCGAATTCAAGACTGCGAAGAACCTCGGCAAAGCCATGATCATGTGGCACAGCCTCAAGAACAAGAAATCCATCGGCATCATCAGTGACGATGAGCAGACCGGTATCATAGAGATCGCGAAACCCGTGGGAGTGGTCGGAGCCGTCCAGCCTACGACCAACCCCCAGGTGACCCCCATGGCCAATGCCATGGCAGCGATCAAGGGCAGGAACTCGATCATCATCGCACCTCACCCGAGGGCGGAGAAGACCACACAGTACCTGGTGGACAGATGGAACGAACTGCTGAAGGAGCTTGGTGCTCCTGAGTATCTGATCCAGTATGTCGAAGGGGCCAGTGTCGCGAAGACCACGCTGCTGCTCTCACTCTCAGACGTCACCGTCGCAACCGGAGGACCTGGTATGGTGAAAGCCGCCTACTCGAGTGGGAAACCTTCCTTCGGTGTCGGCCAGGGTAATGTACAGACGATCATCGATCGTGATGTCGATATGAAGGATGCCATCAAGATGATCGTGGACGGAAGAGTCTTCGATCGGGGCATCATCTGTTCAGGAGAACAGACGATCATCACCCCTGTCGAACGATATGATGAGATGAGAGCAGAGATCGAAGCCCGCGGCGGACTCTGGATCGACGATGAAGCGGCTAAGGCACGGCTCATAGAGGTCCTCTTCCCCGGCGGGGTGATCGATAAGACGATGGTCGGTCGTGATGTGCAGGGTATCGGAAAAGCTGCCGGCATCGATGTACCAGACGATATCATCGTGCTGGTCGTCCCGGAAGATGCTTCGAACAAGACCAGCCTGCTGCGTAAAGAGAAGATGTTCCCGGTCATCACCCCATTCGTCTATAACGATTTCTCCGAGGCCATCGATATCGCGATAGAGAATCTGGAGATCGAGGGAAAGGGTCATTCAGTGTCGATCCATTCACACAATGAGGAACACATCCGCGAATTCGGACTCCGAGTCCCGGTGAGCAGAGTCATCGTGAATCAGCCGTGTGCGACCCATAACGGAGGGAACTTCGTCAACGGCCTGCAGGCGACCAGCACCCTTGGTTGCGGCTCATGGGGAAACAACAGCATCTCAGAGAACTTCTACTATAAGCACCTGCTGAACATCACCCGGATCGCCAAGGTACAGAAGAACCCGATCATCCCCACCGATGAAGAACTGTGGGCAGAAGTAGAGTAAAGGAAACCTAGTATGAAACTGTTAGAGTACAAAGCACATGAAGTATTCAGTGCCTATAGACTGCCCTGCATGCATGGATATACCGCATCAACGGCAGATGAGGTCAAAGACCTTGCCGGACTCCTTACCTACCCGGTAGTGATCAAGGCTCAGGTACAGACCGGAGGACGGGGAAAAGCAGGCGGTATCCAGTTCGCAGAGGACACTGCAGAACTATTGACCAGGAGCACAGAGATCCTGAACATGAAGATCAAGGACCTGCCGGTCCATAAGGTCTTCATCGGTCAGAAAGTCGAAGTAGCGACAGAGATGTACCTGAGCTTCACCCTGGACAGAAAGAGCAAACAGCCTGTGCTCATCTTCAGCACCGAGGGCGGTGTCGATATCAACGAGATCGCAGAGAACAATCCCGACAAGCTGGCAAAGGTCCTGATCCCCACCGGTCCTGACCTCTCGGACTTCGTCCTGCAGTATGTGATCGACAAGACGGGCCTGGAACCTGCGCTCCAGGATCAGTTCAGAACATTCTGCAGAACACTCTATACCATCTTCCTGGAACAGGACTGTCTTCTTGCAGAGATCAACCCCCTGATCGTTGACCAAGCCGGTACGCTGATGGCCCTCGACGGCAAGATCGATATCGACGACAACGCACTGTACCGGCATCCGGAGATCAAAGAGTTCAGAGACGAGATCACCGACAACCCGCTGGTCCTGGAAGCCAGGTCATTCGATTTCCTCTACATACCGATCCAGGAGAGCGGCAACATCGCCGTGATCAGCAACGGTTCAGGTATGATCATGTCATCGATCGACCTGATCTCGAAACGGGGGATGCAGGTTACCTGCGCACTCGATCTGGGAGGCGGGGCGACTTCTGAGAGGATCGCTGAAGCACTGTGCATCGTCGCGAAGAACCCCAGGGTCGACACCATATTCATCAACATCTTCGGAGGGATCACCCGATGTGATGAGATCGCAGGCGGAGTGAAGAACAGCCTGGAGTACATCTCACAGAAACGACTGGTGATCCGCCTCGAAGGCACGAACAAAGAGATAGGGCTTGACATACTTCGTACGATCAGCGGGGATCTTGAACTGGTCGACGGACTGTACGAAGGGGTCGATGCACTTGCACAGGGGATGAACATATGAGTTTTTTCATAGATACCGACACACGACTGATCGTACAGGGAATCACAGGCAGAGAAGGGACCTTCCATACCGAGCAGATGCTTGCCTACGGGACTCAGGTAGTCGCCGGGGTGACTCCTGGGAAAGGCGGGACCGAAGTACTGGGGATACCTGTCTATAATACCGTCAGAGAAGCTCAGGAACGCCATGATGCGAATGCGACGGTACTGTTCGTACCGCCGAGATTCCTCTACGGTGCGGCATATGAAGCTATCATGACCGGCATACCGCTGATCATGACCATAGCCGAAGGCACCCCTGTGCATGACATGATGAGACTCCATCATCTGGCAAAGGAACAGGGAGTCAGGCTCATCGGCCCGAACTCCTTCGGGGTGATCTCCCCGGGTAAGGCAAAAGCCGGGTTCATGGCACACCGCATCTTCGCCGAAGGGCGTGTGGGGGTCATGTCCCGCAGTGCGACGAACTGCTACGAGACGGTCTACCTGATGAAACGCAACGGTATCGGACAATCGACTGTCGTGGGAGTCGGTGGCGATATGATCCCCGGATCCACCTTCGCTGACATCCTTCCCTTCTTCGAAGCCGATGAGCAGACAGACATCATCGTCCTGATCGGAGAGATCGGAGGAAGTGAAGAGGAGATCGCGGCACAGTACATACAGGAACATATCACAAAACCGGTGATCGCACTCATAGCCGGGAAGAACGCACCGAAGGATACCAGCATGGGCCATGCAGGAGCTATCGTATCTCCGAATGGAGAGGGATCGGCTGAGAGCAAGGAGACAGCATTACGGACAGCGGGAGTGCATATCGCTGAAAGCACTGAAGACATCCTTCGGCTCATCAAGAAACTACTATAGGGGATAACCATGGACAAACAGACGATCCTGAACGTACATGAGACGATGTTGGTGATACGTAAGTTCGAAGAGCGTGCACTGAATCTGTTCGAGACGAACAAACTGCGAGGCTCGGTACACCTGAGCATCGGACAGGAGGCAGTCGCGGCAACTGTCGGAGCATATCTTCGCGATGAGGACTACATCACCAGCACCCATCGAGGTCATGGACATGCGATTGCAAAAGGTGCGAGGGCTGACCGGGCGATGGCAGAACTCATGGGGAAAGTGACCGGGTACTGCGGCGGACGCGGCGGCTCGATGCATATAGCTGATGTTGACAAGGGGAACCTCGGTGCCAACGCCATCGTCGGAGGGGGGATCCCCCATGCCGCCGGTGCGGCCCTGAGTGCGAAGATGCGTGGTACCGATCAGGTCGCTGTGACCTTCTTCGGCGATGGTGCCTCCAATGAGGGAATCTTCCATGAGACTTTGAACATGGCCTCCATCTGGAAACTCCCTGTCATTTTCATCTGCGAGAACAATCTGTACGGGATGACCACCAATGTGGAACGCGTGACCTCGGTGAAAGATATCGCCGTACGTGGCGCTGCATACGATATCCCGGGGGTCGTAGTCGACGGGAATGATGTGTTCTCGGTCGAGAAGGCCTTCAAGAAAGCACTCAAACGGGCGAAAGCCGGCGATGGTCCTACCCTCATCGAGGCTAAGACCTATCGATGGAAGGGACACTGGACAGGCGATCCTGAGATGTACAGGAGCCGAGATGAGGTGAGCAGTTGGAAGGAAAAATGTCCGATACTGCGCCTGGAAGCTCATATGATCGAGAATCAACTACTAACAGAAGAGCAGATACGTACCAAGCATCAGGAGATCGATCAGCTGATCGATGAGGCGGAACGATTCGCTCTGGAAAGTCCTGAGCCCGATCCTTCGACCGTGCTTGATAACGTCTTTGATGAGGGGGATCAGTAAGATGAGCAAGAAGAAATATGCAGTAGCGATCAGAGATGTCATTGCAGAAGAGATGCGTTCTGATGAGCGTGTGTTCGTCATGGGTGAAGATATCGGAGCACTTGGCGGCGTGTTCGGCTGTACCAGAGGCCTGCAGAAGGAGTTCGGGACACTGAGAGTCCTTGATACACCGATATCGGAATCAGGGTTCGTGGGGATCGGGATCGGAGCAGCCCTTACGGGCATGCGACCGGTGATCGATTTCATGTACCTCGATTTCGTCTATGTCGCCATGGATCAGCTGCTCAATCAGGCAGCGAAACTGCGATACATGTACGGTGGACGTGCCTCACTGCCGCTGGTTATCCGTGGTCAGCAGGGAGTTGGTCGTGGTAACGCCGGGACACACTCCCAGAGCATCGAAGCGTTCTTCACCCATATACCCGGCTTCAAGGTCGTCATGCCCTCGAATGCCTATGATGCAGCGGGACTGCTCAGAACAGCCATTAGAGAGAACAACCCGGTCATGTTCATCGAACACAAAGCTCTGTACATACAGACCGAAGAGGTCCCCGACGACCCTGACTTCATGATCCCCTTCGGACAGGCTGCCGTGAAGCGGTCCGGTTCCGATGCGACGATCGTCGCCACCTCACTGATGGTGAGTCGGGCACTGGAAGCTGCAGAGAGACTCGCTGAAGAGGGCATCGAGGTAGAGGTCATAGACCCGAGGACCCTGATCCCCTTCGATATCGATACAGTGATCACCTCAGTGAAGAAGACTGGAAGGGCACTGGTGGTGCACGAGGCACATAAGAACAACGGACCGGGGTCGGAGATCGCATCTCAGATCATGGAGAAGGGATTCAGATATCTCGATGCACCGGTAGCGCGACTGGGAGCGAAGGCTTGTACCCTTCCCTTCAGCCTGGTACTGGAGAATGCCGTGGTCCCCTCAGTCGAGGATATCATACAGTCAGTACACGAAATATGCTACCACTAGGAGGTCAGCCATGGCAGTAGACGTGATCATGCCCAAACAGGGCCTGCAGATGACCGAGGGAACCATCATCTCCTGGATGGCCTCAGAGGGTGATTCGGTACAGGAGGGCGACCCGCTCTTCGAGATCGAGACCGACAAACTCACCATAGAGATCGGAGCACCCGCTACAGGGGTCCTGCTGAAGATCCTCAGCCAGGAGGGAGATGTGGTACCCATCACCGAACGGATCGCCGTCATCGGTGAACAGGGGGAAGACATCTCCGAGCTGATCGCCCAGCAGCAGTCGGGACCCGAACAGGACCAACCGACAGAACCAGAACATACAGAGGGACCGAAGACCGTGCAGCCTGCCGGAGAACCTGCTGAGCAGGTAGCCACCGGCGGGAGTTCCCGATATGCATCCCCGAGAGCACGATGGAAAGCTGAAGAACTCGGCATCGATGTCTCATCCATTCAAGGCACAGGACCTGATGCACTGGTGATCGAACAGGACGTCCTGCAGTATGCACAGCAGGCACCGAAGGCCACACCTCTTGCGAAGAGACTCATGCAGCAGAGCAATACCGATATGGATTCTGTCCAAGGTACCGGGCCGAGAGGGAAGATCTACAGCAGGGACCTGGTCTCTGCTGAACCAGTTCAGCCGGCAGCTGCACAGCCCGAGGATACCATCGGTAAACTCTCGGGTATGCGAAAGACCATAGCTGCCCGTATGAGAGAGAGCCTTGATACCGCTGCACAGGCAGTCCATCGCGTCGATGTCGATATGTACGAAGCCGTACGCCTGCGCAAGCGGCTGAAAGCCGCAGAGATTGCCGTCTCCTTCAATGATATCATCGTGATGGCAGTCGCGAAGAGCCTGCGCAAACACCCGAACATGAACAGTGCCTTCACCGACGACGGGATCATCACCTATGGCTCGGTACATGTGGGCGTGGCTGTCGCACTCGATGAAGGGCTGCTGGTACCGGTACTCCGCAATGCAGACAGTATGAGTCTGCATGATATCCATCAGGAGACCAGACGCCTGGGCGAAGCCGCCCGCAGCGGCACCCTGCTCCCCGATGAGATGACCGGAGGCACCTTCAGTGTGTCGAACCTCGGCATGTTCGGGATCGACAGCTTCACGGCGATCATCAACAGTCCTGAAAGCGGCATCCTGGCAATCGGGGCGATCGTGGAGAAGCCGGTGGTCATTGACGGTGAGATCACCGTACGTCCGATCTGCCAGCTCTCACTGACCTATGACCATCGTCTGGTTGACGGGGCACCTGCGGCACTATTCCTGCAGGAGATCAAGAAGATGCTGAGCAATCCCTATCTATTACTGTAAAAGAGGCAGCCATGAAGTATGAATATGATGTGATGATCATCGGCAGCGGGCCCGGCGGATACGTCTCGGCGATCCGCGCCGGTCAGTTCGGATTGAAGACAGCGCTCATCGAAGGGCATGTGCTCGGAGGGACCTGCCTGAACAGAGGCTGCATCCCCACCAAAGCCATGCTACATGCCGGTGAGGTGCTCAACACGATACAGACTGCGAACCTGTGCGGTATCGAGGTCGAGAATCCCCAGGTGAATCTCAAGAAGCTGTATGCCTATAAGGACTCAGCGGTCAAGAGACTGAGGAACGGGATCAACAGTCTGCTTACAGGCAACAAGGTGGACCTGATCCTCGGGACCGCCGCATTCATCGATTCCCATACGATCTCAGTCACCAAAGAGGAGACGACCCGCACCGTCTCAGCGAAGCACGTGATCATCGCTACCGGGTCAAAACCGGTGATCCCACCCATACCCGGTCTGCAGGATGCAGGATACTGGACCAGCACCACGATGCTGGAGACCAATCCTGAACTGCCCGAACGCATGGTCATCATCGGCGGCGGCGTGATCGGTGTCGAATCGGCAACGATCCTTCAGGATCTCGGCGTACAGGTCACGATCATCGAGATGGCAGAACAGCTGCTACCCCGTACCGAACCTGAGATCGCACGGCTGCTGAAGAAACAGCTTACCAAAAGCGGGATCACCATCAAGACAGGTGTACAGGTCATGGAAGTGACCCGGACCGATACCGGAAAGACCTGCCGGGTACAGACCCCCTCAGGTATCCAGGATATCGAAGCTGATGAGATCCTGGTCGCAGTCGGTCGAACAGCTGTGTTCGATTCGGTGAACCTCAAGAGGATCGGCATCACCTGTGAGAGACGGGGCATCACGGTGAACTCGCATCTTCAGACCTCCATCCCCTGGATCTATGCCATCGGGGATGTCACCGGCAGCTGGCAGCTCGCTCATGCAGCCTCAGCTGACGGGCTTGCAGCTGTGGACCATATCGCTGGCAAGAACCATCATATCAACCGTAAGGTGATCCCATCGTGTGTCTATACCAGACCTGAGATCGCTTCTGTGGGTATGACGGAGAAAGAGGCGATCGAAGCCGGCTATGAACCTGCGATGGGAACGTTTCCCATGGCATCGAACGGCAAGGCCATGATCATGGGTGATACATCAGGATTCGTGAAGATCATCACCGACAAGATCAGCGGTCAGATCCTTGGAACGCATATGGTCGGTCCTCGTGCGACCGATATCATAGCTGAGCTTGCCGTGGCCATGGGTGCCGAACTGACCATAGAAGAACTCGGATCGATCGTACACCCCCACCCTTCGGTCTCCGAAGCGGTCATGGAGAGTGCACACGATGTCGAATCACTTGCGATCCATATGGCATCGAAGAGAACGATGAACGTATGAGGCTCGAGGCCCTGTGCAGGCACTCTGTCCGGACAGCTGACATGATCCATGGATTCCCTGCCCTCCCATAGGGGATCGCTTATTGCCCATGAGTACGATACTGTCATGCTGCCTGTGCACAGGAGTACCGAGACTGCTGATCTGCTTGCTTCTATCCATCAGATGGTATCTGATCGGCTAGGAAGCAGCAGGTACGTGTACTCGAGGTACTGCATATCGGTCTGTTATCCATCCTGAAAGGGAATCCGGTATGCCCTGTACAGGCCTTGGGGACCTTCACACGTTCTGGACACATATCTGTTGTACTGCATGCACACGTCCTTACGTCTGCATGCAGTACATTTTTTTGTCTTTGGTCATCAGTATGCGGGTATTCGGCTACCAGATGCTCTGAGTATCTGTAACTATCAGCTTCCGGAATGACTTTAACCTACGTACTCCCAGCGGGTTGTTCATACCATGTGTATTGACAAATCGAGGTATTAATCTTTAACTGAAGGCACATGCAATTACGAGTAGATGAGATAAAGGCAAAACACAGGATCCGCAAAGACCTTGGGGATCTCACACAATTGATGGATAGCATCAAGACTCACGGACTGATGAACCCGATCGTGGTCAATGAGCGGAAAGAGCTCATTGCCGGTGAACGCAGGCTCGAGTCCGTGAAACGTCTTGGCTGGACTACCATCGAAGTGCATGTAGTCCATCTCTCCAGTGACATCGCGAAGATCCAGATGGAAATAGACGAGAATCTCTACCGACGGGCATTATCGACCTCTGAACTGGCTGATGGGTTCGCACGGATCGACAGACTGAAGAATCCCAATCTGTTCACTCGCATCATGACCTGCCTCTCACACCTCATCTCATCGATCTTCCACCGCCGCTGATCATACACCATACAGGAGTACCTTATGAACCATCCGATCCCCTACTATCAGGAACTGTACGCTCAGATCATTCTGCACACAGGCATCAATATGAGAGCGCATCAGAACATCGTCATCAAGACCAGCCCGAAGAGCTATGAGTTCGCTCAGACCATCGCAGCACAGGCATACCGCCTGGGCGCAGGTTTCGTCTATATAGACCTGGTGGATTACGCCCTCTATCGGGAGCGTATGAGCGCTCAGGATGCACAGCAGCTCTCCTATGTCCCCCACTTCGAGCAGGTCATGCAGCAGCAGTACCTTTCGGAAGACTGGGGCTACATCAGGATCGACAATACCGAGGACCGCTCGGAACTCTCAGAGGTCCCCACTGACAAGCTCACCGCCCATCAGGCAGCGATCAGATCAAGCTCTGCGCCCTTCAGGACTTCCATGATGAACCATGAACATCCATGGTGCGTGGTGTGTGCTCCCGGACCGAAGTGGGCACAGCAGGTGCTGGGAGAGGACGCCACCGAGGAGGATCTCTTCGAGGTGCTCATCCCTATCCTGAGACTCGATGAACCTGATCCCATAGCAGCATGGGATCAGCATGCTCATCGGCTGCTGGATCTGTCACAGAAGCTCACGGACCTGCACTGCTCCTCACTGCACATAACCGACCAGGTCACCGGCACAGACCTGCATCTGGGTCTCCATGAACAGGCACGATGGGTCGGCGGTCCTGAGAACCTGCCCGGAGGTCAGCCGTTCTTCGCCAACATCCCCACAGAAGAGGTGTTCACCGTACCGCTGCGGACCAGGACCGAAGGGGTCGCCTATACCACCAAGCCGCTGACGATCTTCGGCACGCTGGTAGATGGTTGTTCCTTCACGTTCAGAGAGGGAAAAGTCGTGGACTTCTCTGCAGAGACCGGGGAAGCTGTACTCGAGCAGTTCCTCAAGACCGATGAGGGGGCTTCGTTCCTTGGAGAGGTCGCCATCGTCGATAAGCTGACACCGATCGCGCAGAGCGGAAAGGTCTTCGGCTCCATTCTCTATGATGAGAATGCAGCCTGCCATATAGCTCTGGGTGCAGGGTATCCGACCTGTCTTGCTCACGGCCACAGCTTGAAGACCGACAGCCAGCTCCATGAAGCAGGCTGCAACACCTCGCTGCTCCATACCGACTTCATGATCGGCTCACCTGCGACGAAGATCACCGCACGAACAGCAGATGGCAGAGAGCTGCAGATCATGACCGACGGTTCGTTCACGATCTGATCGATCGTGCTGATGAGAGTTTGTACAGACACATGGTTGAGAGATTGGGACGGGAGTTCTTTCGTGAGCACAGAGGGCATCGGACGTCCCATGACGGCTCATCCTGTACGGGGAAAAGCCACAAAGGAGTTAGCTGAGGTTCATCTCATAGAGCAGCTTGAGACCATCGAGGGTGTGCCAGGGCTTCAAGTGATCGATCCTGGGTATGTTGGGTGCGATGACCTGAGAGAAGCCGCCTGTGGCGATCACCGTAAGCCTCAGGCCGGTCTCTATCTCAGTCTGCTCGATCAGACTTGATATCAGACCGGTATACCCGAACACCACCCCTGCCTGGATAGCCGAGACGGTCGTGAGTCCGAGTACACTCCTGGGCATCTGGATGTCGATATGAGGCAGCTGCGCGGTCTTCGTAGACAGGGCCTCGACCGCTGACCCCACTCCCGGAGCGATAGCCACCCCGAGGATGCGCCCCTGTGCACTGACGGTGGTGAACGTCAAAGCGGTACCGAAGTCGATGACCATGCAGTCCTGCTGCGGGAACTGCGCATGTGCCGCTGCTGCATTTGCCAGAAGATCACTGCCGATCTCCTGTGGGACGGTGCCTTCTGCCAGTCCGGTGATGATCGTGCTGTCTATGAGGAACGCAGAGATGCCGAACAGGGACTGCACGGCACGCTTGAGGGTCGATACCAGCTCCGGTACCACGCTGCTGAGCACCGCCTGCTGTACCTCATCAAGCCTGATATGCTGCTGGTGAACGAGTGCATAGATCACCGACGCGTACTCGTCCGAGGTCCTGTTGGCCTCGGTATGGATGCGCCAGTGATGGACCCAGGACTCTCCATCGTTCAATCCTACCGCAATATGCGAATTACCGATATCGATAGCCAGCAGCATGGGTTTCCCTCCTGTTCCAGATCTAGATCGTCAGACTGCTATGCCCGTGGTACAAGGTGTCACGAAGGGCGGTGATCTCAGGATCGACCAGATACTCATCGAACCTGATGAGTCGGTCGATGACTCCGCCGGGAGTGAACTCTATGATCCGGTTGGCGATGGAGTCTACGAACTGGTGGTCATGGCTTGCCATGAAGAGGACACCGGGAAATTCGATCAGACCATTATTGAGGGCTGTGATCGATTCCAGGTCCAGGTGGTTCGTCGGTTCATCGAAGATGAGGGCATTAGCCCCTGAGAGCATCAGTTTCGAGAGCATGCATCGCACCTTCTCCCCACCTGAGAGCACCCTGCAGCTCTTGAGCGCCTCATCACCGGAGAAGAGCATCCTGCCTAAGAAGCTTCTGATGTAGGTATCATCCTTCTCGACCGAATACTGTCTGAGCCAGTCGGTGATGCTGTAGTCATTCTCGAAATAGGAGGCGTTGTCTTTGGGGAAATACTCTCTGGTGATCGTGACACCCCATTCGAAGCTCCCCGCGTCAGGTTCCATCTCCCCGGCTATGATCTGGAAGAAGGTGGTCTTTGCCAGATGGTTATTACCGACGAAGGCGATCTTCTCATCAGGCTGTATGGTGATCGAGAAGTCATCGAGCACTTTCACCCCATCGATCACCTTCGTCAGGTTCTTGACATCGAGGATGACCCGTCCGCATTCACGTTCAGGCTTGAAGTTGACATAGGGGAATCGTCGTGATGAGGGTTTGATGTCATCGATCGTCAGTTTGTCGATCAGTTTCTTCCTGCTGGTGGCCTGTCGTGCCTTTGAGGCATTGGAGCTGAACCGCTGGATGAACTCCTTGAGTTCTGAGATCTTATCTTCACGTTTCTTCTTGTCATCTTTCTTCTGCTTGTTCGCAAGCTGACTTGCCATATACCAGAAGTCATAGTTGCCGACGAACAGCTGGATCTTGCCGAAGTCGATATCGACGATATGGGTGGTGACCCTGTTGAGAAAGTGCCGGTCATGCGACACGACGATCACCGTGTTCTGGAAATTGAAGAGGAACTCCTCGAGCCAGTTGATCGATTCAAGATCGAGGTGGTTCGTCGGCTCATCAAGCAGCAGGATATCGGGATTCCCGAACAGAGCCTGTGCAAGCAGGACCCGAACCTTCATGTTATCTTCGATATCGCTCATGAGTTTCTCATGGAACGCGACCGGTATACCCAGGCCGTCAAGCAGGGTTGAAGCTTCAGCCTCTGCTTCCCATCCACCCATATCGGCGAAGTCATTCTCCAGTTCAGCTGCCCTGATACCGTCTTCCTCAGTGAAATCCTCTTTTGCATAGAGCGTATCGCGTTCGACCATGATCTTATAGAGCGATTCATAGCCCATGATCACTGTCTGCATGACCGTATAGGAGTTGAAGGCGAAGTGATCCTGCTGCAGGACCGCCATACGCTCACCCGGGGTGATGTGTATGGAACCGGAGTCGTGCTCGATCTCTCCGGAGAGGATCTTCAGGAAGGTCGATTTACCTGATCCGTTCGCTCCGATGACCCCGTAGCAGTTGCCGGGAGTGAACTTTATGTTAACATGTTTGAATAGCGATCTTGTCCCGAACGCCAATGCAAGATCTGATACAGTAATCATAGATTAATCCTCATACAACAGTGTTTCGCGAAAAAAGCCAGCCTGTACAGGCTGGCCTTAACTAGTATAGTCCCTAGGGGAATCGAACCCCTCTCTGAAGACTGAGAATCTTCCATCCTAGCCGATAGACGAAGGGACCATAGGTAAAAAAAAGCTGGCCGAGAAGGATTTGAACCCTCACAAACAGAACCAGAATCTGTAGTGCTACCATTACACTATCGGCCATCGCTTGTTTAATACTGCGCTAATGTACTAAAAGCCCTCTGTTTTGTCAATATCCTTTTAGATATTTTATTCATGATCATACTCGATGAGTGTTGAGACCGTATAATCCTTCAGGACTTCCTTATAGGGAAGAAAGGGAAGACCGATGACGCAGAATATCTCCTCCACCCGGGCTTTCGCCTCAGTGAAGAGCTCAGCTGCTGCTTTTACCGTACCGCCGGTAGCGATAAGGTCATCGATGATCAGGATATTGTCCCCTTCGGTGATGTCAGACTTATGGATCTGGATCACATCTTCGCCGTATTCGAGATCGAATCGTCTCTCATAGATCTCTCCGGGGAGTTTCCCCTGCTTACGCACCAGGATCAGCGGGATGCCCATACGCTGGGCAAGCGGGGCTGCGAACAGGAACCCCCGTGCCTCGATACCGGCGATCGCCGTGATCTCTTTCTCTGCATACAGCTCTTCCATCCGATCGATGCAGTAGGAGAAGGCCTCAGGGTCTCGCAGTATGCTGGTGATATCATAGAAGAGGATCCCGGGTTTGGGGAAATCCCTGACTTTCCGTATTGCCTGATCCAGATCAAATGTCTTACTCATCTTCTGCTCCTGTCAATTATGGATAGGTACGCTTGAATGCACTCACCCTGGGGGAGGCATTCAGTTCCAACGGTGAACGTTCACCGGATATGAGATACTGATACCCGATACCGGCGATCATCGCCCCGTTATCGGTACAGAGGGTCAGCGAAGGATAGTAGACATCGATCCCCTGCAGGGAGGAGAGTTCACTTCGCATACGTGAGTTGGCGGCTACACCGCCTCCTGCTACGATACGGGTAAGACCGGTATCGCGAAGGGCCTTCTTTATCCTTCTGATCAGGATGGTCACCGCTGCACGCTGAAAGGAAGCAGCGATATTCTCCGGGCTCTTCTCGGAGGCACCATCCCAGAACTGATCGAGCTGGTTGATCACAGCGGTCTTGAGGCCCGAATAGGAGACATCATAGGTATGCTCTCCCTTATGAAGCGACGGATTGGGGAAATCGAAGGCACGATCGTTCCCTGTAGCTGCAAGACGGTCGATGTAGATGCCTCCGGGATACCCGAGACCGTAGTGTTTCGCGACCTTGTCGAACGCCTCCCCGATCGCATCATCGATGGTGGTCCCCATGACCGCTACCTCATCGAAACCGGAGACCTTCGCCAGGACCGTATGCCCTCCTGATACCAGTACCCCCAGATACGGATAGGGGATATCGTGCTCGATATGCGGTGCATACAGATGGGCTCTGATATGATCTACCCCGATGAACGGGATCCCCAGGGTATAGGAGAGGCCTTTGGCGAAACTCAGTCCCACCAGAAGGGAACCTACGAGCCCCGGTCTGTTCGTGACGGCGACCCCGTCGATCTCGGAGGCAGATATCCCCGCCTCTTCCATCGCCTGCCGGTATACTGACAGGATCCACTGGGTATGCAGTCGTGATGCGATCTCCGGCACCACGCCGTTGTAGGGCTTATGCAGCTCGATCTGTGTGGCTATCACATGTGAGAGGATCTGCTTGCCGTCTTTCACCAGCGCGATCGCACACTCATCACACGAAGATTCGATACCCAACACGATCATAGCAGAATATTCCCGTTGATCATGCGAATGAGATCCTTCATGTCCATATCACTTTCCAGGATATCGGGATAGATATCAAGGATGAACTGAGCTACCGGTTGAGACCAGATGATACCGTTCTGAACCGGTTTTCGCTGCCGATTCCCTATGGTGACCTGATCTCCAGCGGTGAACGTCAATACCTGCTGTTTCTTTTCTGATTTATGTTCCAGAACACACTCCTGATTGGTAATACTTTTGCATCTTACCATATAAGAAATTAGTTGTTTATCCCGCTTTGGTCAAGTATCTGTGACAGGCAGAGTTTACACTATTATGAGTAACTCGTGTCTGAAAGGGGTTGAAATTTCTCCCTATTTTGCATACGTATGTTTCAGTGATCATGCCA
>JAIPFY010000051.1 GCA_021736385.1 Spirochaetia bacterium
GGGCGTCCGGATCCGTTTCGTCCGTTCGACCCATGAGCTGGGGGTCCCGGATGCGATCATCATCCCCGAATCGAAGGCCACCATCGCAGATCTTCTGTGGCTCAAGTGCACCGGTCTGGCAAGAGAGATCATCAGGGCAGCCTCTCGGGGGACCTCTGTCGCAGGTATCTGCGGGGGCTATCAGATGCTCGGAAGGCGTATCATGGATCCCGAGGGTACCGAAGGCACCCCTGCCGGGGTCGCAGGACTGGGACTGCTTGCGTGTGAGACGACCATCGGCACCTGGAAGGAGACGGTCTGTACCGAAGCGATCCTGCATACCGGGCTTCCGCTGCTGCATGCCCCCGAGCAGATCACCCTCACGGGCTACCAGATCCACATGGGAGTGACGACCCTGCTTGAGGGCTGTCTTCCGCTGCTGCATATCGGGAATGAGGGCCTCGATGGAGCGGTCTCTCGGGACAAACCGGTCTGGGGAAGCTATCTGCACGGTATCTTCGATACCCCTGATTTCAGAAGGCTCTTTCTTCGGTCTCTCGGCTGGGATACCTCCTCTCCTGCCTGCTCGCTTTCTCAGAAGCGGGAAGAGGAGATAGACCGCCTCGCAGACGCTGTTGAGGAGCATCTCTCCATGGATCTGCTTGACCGGATCATAGGGATCAGCTGATATGTGGAGCATAGCCGTTGCAGCACTGCTTGATATCACCTTCTCAGACCCGCCAAACACCATCCATCCCACCGCCTGGATGGGAACACTCATCGGGAAGCTATGGGGACAGAAGGCCCCGACAGGAAGGGCTGCGGCCTTTCTCAAAGGGATGCTGATCACGCTCAGTGCAGCTGCTCTGTTTGCAGGGGCTGCATGGTTCATCCAGACAGCCCTGCTCCGAAGTACTTCACTGCCTCCGGTCGCCAGAGATCTGATCACAGGAGCGCTGCTGTACACCACCTTCTCCTTCAGAAAGCTGATCCATATCGGCAGCCTCATTCGGAAGACTCTCTCTGTGGGAGATCTTCCTGAGGCACGAAGACTGCTCTCCTGGCACCTTGTGAGCAGAGATACCCGGAAGCTCAGCGAATCAGAGATCGCCGCTGCGACCCTCGAATCACTCTCTGAGAACATCACCGACAGCATCACAGCACCGCTGTTCTACTTCCTGCTCTTCGGTCTCCCCGGAGCCTTCGCCTATCGTGTCATCAACACCTGTGATGCGATGCTCGGGTACCATGACCGGGAACGGGAGTGGCTGGGCAAGTTCCCCGCACGCCTGGATGATCTGCTCAACCTCATCCCCGCACGTTTCTCAGCACTGATCATCCTCCTTGCAGGCCTTCCGATCACCGGAAGACACAGGGGCCTTCCGGTGCTGGTATCGGACCATGGGGGCACGGAGAGTCCCAACGCCGGCTGGACCATGGCAGCGCTTGCAGGGGTACTGGGGGTCTCACTGAAGAAACAGCTCCACTATGATCTGAACAGGAACGGCAAAGAACCTGATACGGAAGCCCTGCACAAGGGTATACAGATATGCCGGCTCACCGGTATCATGATCCTACTCTTCTTCCAAGGATCGCTGTATGTCTTGTGCTGCTAGACGGGAGATCCCCTCACTGCCCGATGTCTACCATGGGGGCAGGCTCAGGGAGTCTGATCCCGACCTGATCGATTTCTCAGTATCACTGAACTGCTATCCCATGATGCAGGAAGTCCGCACCGCCGTACAGCAGTGCGATCTGAACGTGTATCCCGATACACAGGCATCCCGACTGTGCCGTACGATCGCAGCCGATGCCCATATCGATCAGCAGCAGGTCCTGATCACCAACGGAGCGAGCCAGGGGATCTTCCTCATCTCGCTCTGCTACCTCGAACGGGGTGATCGGGTGATCATTCAGGGGCCCACCTACGGAGAGTATGAGCACGACGCCGCATTGTTCGGGGCAGAGATCCACAAGATCGATGCATCTGCCGGGAACGACTTCGTCGTCGACACCGGCAGACTCATCGAAGCGATCGATCGCCTGCATCCCAAACTGGTATGGATCTGCAACCCCAACAACCCCACAGGAACTCTGGTCCCTGTTGAACAGCTTGCTCAGATCGCCCGGTGCTGTGAGAACTGCGGAGCACTGCTGGTCGTCGATGAAGCCTACATACACTTCATCGACACCCCGGGACGCTACGCCTTCTCCCACCGATCTGCGATCATCATCCGATCGATGACCAAGGACTATGGCCTTGCAGGTCTTCGTATCGCCTATCTGGTCGCTGACAGGAAGATCACAGCACTGCTGCGTAAGATACAGCCGCAGTGGAGCATGAATGCAGCGGCTCTTGCAGCAGCAGAAGCAGCTCTTGCCCATACAGCTGCATATGAACGGCAGTGGAAGGCGATCCGCCGTGATACGAAAGATCTGGAACGAAGGCTGAACGAAACAGGCTGGTCATGTGTCCCTTCACATGCGAATTTCATTCTCACGAAGTGCAGGACGGGACCCGATGGACTACCCCTGAAGCAGTCATACCTGCGGGAACGACTGCTCGATCACCATATCGCAGTACGTGATTGCACCTCGTTCGGGCTCTCGGATCATGTGCGTATCGGCGCACGGACCCCCGCAGAGCATGACACACTGATCGAAGTACTGCAGAGGGAGGACCTATGGCAGTGATCACACTCATTCTCGGCGGGACCAAGAGCGGGAAGACGACCTTCGCCCAGGATCGCGCCGCAGCCAGGCAGAGAGAGGCTGAGGCAGACCGATCTCAAGTACTCTATACCGCTACCGCACGGGTGCTCGATGACGAGATGGCATCAAGGGTAGCAAAACATATCGCAGGCAGGCCTGCCTCCTGGAAGACCTGGGAGCAGAGCAGAGCTCTGCATGCAGGGATCCGCGATGCAGCCGAGGGCTGCTGTGCAGTGATCATCGACTGCTTCACCATGCTCGCAACCAACATCATACTCGATCATGATGAACAGACCGCACGGGATGAGCTGCAGAAGGCAGTGACTGATGAGCTCGGGCTGCTTCTTGATGCGTGTGATGAGATAGATGGGGAAGTGCTGATCATCTCCAATCATGTCGAGGCGGGGCTGGTAAGTGCCAACCGTCTGGGAAGACTCTTCCAGGATGTGAGCGGAGTCTGTCACCAGATCATCGCTGCACAGGCCGACTCTGTCTATCTCATGACAGCAGGACTGGCTCAGCAGCTCAAATAGAAGAGGAAGCATATGAACTTGATCGAAAAGACCTGCAGAGCCATACTGCCTGCAGATACACAGATGATGAGACTCATGCAGGAGAAGCAGGACTCCCTGGCAAAACCGAAAGGTTCACTGGGAGTGCTCGAGGAGCTGTCTGTACAGATGGCCGGTATCCAGAGGACCCTCGAACTCAGATCCGCCCATAAGTGGATCACCATCTTCGCAGCCGATCACGGCATCACCGAAGAGGGGGTCTCGAACGCCCCGCAGGTGGTTACCGCGCTGCAGACACAGAACTTCATCGCAGGGGGCACCGGAGTCAATGCCATTGCCAGGACCGAACATATCGACCTGTGCGTGACGGACATCGGTATCGCCTGTGACTATGACCGTACCGGGATCCGGCAGCAGTCTCTGGGAAGAGGGACGAAGAACTTCAGCACAGAAGCAGCGATGACCAGAGAGCAGGCTGTCAGGTCCCTGGAGATCGGGATCCAGACAGTCAACGAGATCGAACGACTCGACATCCTGGGAACCGGGGAGATGGGTCTGGGGAACACCAGCCCCTCAACGGCGATCTTCTCGGTACTGCTCGATCTGCCGGTGGCTTCCATCACCGGGATCGGGTCAGGGATCACCGAACAGATGCGTCAGAAGAAGATCGACCTGATCACCCGAGGGATCGACCTGAACAGACCGGAGAAGGATGATGTGATCGATGTGCTTGCCAAAGTCGGCGGCTTTGAGATCGGGGGGATGGCAGGTGCCATGCTGGCTGCTGCCGCCAGATCGGTCCCGGTGGTCGTCGACGGGTTCATCTCCAGTGCAGCGGCGCTGATCGCCCTGAGACTCTGTCCCGAACTCCGTGGCTACCTCATCCTCTCACACCGTTCTGCTGAGAACGGTCATGAATCGATCCATACAGCGATGGGTCTCACCCCGCTGTTCGACCTGAAGCTGAGACTCGGTGAAGGTTCCGGTGCAGCTCTGGCCATGAACCTCTGCGAGGCTGCCGCCCATGTGGCGAACGAGATGATCACCCTCGAGGCACTCTCTCGATCGGGAGGGGCCTGCTGACATGCTGAAACTCCTCTATGCTATCCGGTTCATGACCGTCATACCGATCCCCTATCGGCAGGATGAGGATCTGAAGAAGATCGCCCGCTCATCACGCTATTTTCCGCTGGTCGGACTGCTGATCGGACTGCTGCTCTACGGCCTCTACTATCTGCTGCACCTGGCAG
This sequence comes from Spirochaetia bacterium, assembly GCA_021736385.1. Classification (GTDB taxonomy): domain Bacteria; phylum Spirochaetota; class Spirochaetia; order CAKZLE01; family CAKZLE01; genus JAIPFY01. The sequence continues at coordinate 4,454 of JAIPFY010000051.1, forward strand.
AGCTCGACCTGCTGGCCGCAGTGGGTGTGACCCTGCTGTGGGTCATGATCACCGGAGGGCTGCATCTTGACGGTCTTGCCGATACGGCAGACGGTATCGGCGGGGGACAGAGTATCGAACGTCGTCTCGAGATCATGAAGGACAGCAGGATCGGGTCCTTCGGGGCTCTTGCCCTGATCTCACAGATCCTCATCAAGACCGCCCTGATCTATGAGCTGCCGGAGACGATCGCACTGCCGGCACTCCTCGTCAGCCCGATGCTCGGCAGGACCCTCATGCTCTTCGACTTCCGCCTCTTCTCCTCGGCACGGCCGGGAGGGATGGGTGATTTCTTCAGGCAGAACGGGACATGGGCAGAACCGATCACAGGGACACTGTTCGGCCATGCCGTGATCTGGCTGCTGAGCGGTCTGACAGGGATCGCAGCAGCAGGGCTTTCAGGTCTGCTCATCCTCCTCTACTCGCTCTATCTCAGCAGAAGACTCGGCGGGTTGACCGGGGACTGCTACGGGTCGGTGATAGAGATCACCGAATCACTGGTGCTCCTACTCCTGCTGATCCTGCCTCGAATACCTGCAGGGATGCTGCCATGAAGCGGATCGTCCTGCTCAGACATGCCCAATGTGAAGGTGAAGGGTACATAGGAGCCGGTTCAGATGTGCATCTTACCCGGACAGGCCGGGCCCGTGCAGTACAGCTGAGCGCAGAGATCGAGGGTCTCGCACCCGCGATGATCTACAGCAGTCCACTGCTCCGATGCCGGGAGACGTTGATGCCCTATCTCGAGAAGAACCAGCAGACGCTGGTCTCCTACGATGCAGCACTCCGAGAGATGGAGTTCGGATCGTTCGAATCCCTGACCTATGAGCAGATCAGTCGGCGATACCCGGAAGCACAGACTGCCTGGTATGCGAATCAGATCACCGGGCGGCCCCCGGGCGGTGAGTCACTGCAGGAGCTCCACAGCAGGGTAGCGGGATTCCTTAGCCGAAAGATCCTGAAGTGCCCTGCAGAGCGGATCCTCATCTGCGCCCATGGGGGATCACTCAGAGCCCTCATCTGTGAACTGCTGGCCATCGGTCTCGGTCATCATTGGGATTTCAGACTCGAACGGGGCAATCTTGCAGAGCTCCATCTCCATGATGAGCATATCGCAGCCCTCTCTTGCCTGAATACCGTATCACTGATCGACCAGAAGGACCGTAACGCTTGACATATAGGGGAAACCTCTCATACTCTTAATCATGATCAAAGCTCTTTTCTTTCTCGGGAATCCCGGGAAGCAGTATGCGAAGACCCGGCATAATGCGGCATGGCAGTTCTGCGACCTGCTTACGGCCGACTTCCATATCTCAGAACCGTGGAACAGCAAGTTCCATGCTCTCTACTGCGAGTCCTTCTCCCTCATCCCGCAGAAGCTCATCCTGTGCAGACCTCAAGTCTTCATGAACAACAGCGGCTCAAGCGTACAGGGGCTCACCCGGTTCTTCAGGCTCTCGGGAAAAGAGATCCTTGTGATCCATGACGACCTCGAGACTCCCTTCGGGAAGCTCACTATGCAGTTCGCCGGGGGACACGGCGGCCATAACGGCGTGAGGTCCATCATACAGACCCTCGGGACCGCTGACTTCTTTCGATTGAAGATCGGGATCGGGAGACCTCAGAAAGGCAGTGTCTCCTCCTTCGTACTGAGCAGGTTCACTCCAGATGAGGAGATCTCACTGGAGAAGGTGCTGCAAGCAGCCTCTTCGCTCCTGCTGAGTGAACTCGCACTCCCCGAACCGCATGCCGAAAAGCAGAGCAGATCGATCACACTCTGAAACAGCAGGTATTCTCCATAGAACATGTACCTGTTTTACGATATACTGAACGAAATCTTGTTTCTTGCGGAGGGGCACATGGCACAGACTGAACTGAGGATATTGAAGGATTCACGGACGTTCTACGGCATACAGGAGATGATATTCTCATCCGATACCACCATACAGGCCCTCTATCGGCAGGCTCAGGAGCTCAGTACCCTGATCAACAGCAAGAGAGTGGATCCAGCGACGCACATCAAGGCCAGCGAACTCTATGCCGCAGGGGTCATCCGACTGCTGCAGCGGGAGATCATCGAAGCCTACTGCTCCCAGCAGGAGATCGATATCAAGGATCAGTCCCTCAAGAGACTGAGCACGAACCGGGTCAGCATCGACAGTGTGGATAAGCTGCTCTCACAGTCCTTCCCTGCTATGGTCACCCTGAACAAGCCGGAGTCCCACCGCATGGCCATCGAAGAGATCCTGCTGCTTCAGGTGTCACAGGAGAATCCCGCTCTGATGAAGAAACTGCCGGACCTGCTGAGCAACAGCGACCTGATCGTACACATAGAGTATCGCAGAGCCGTTGAACTGATCCTTCAGCAGATCGAAGAGGATCCGGGGTTCGGTCCCTCATCCCAGGATCTGTTCACCTTCCTCTGTACCCCTGCACGAATGTCCCCCGACAGCCTCTCGGGTCAGCTGCAGTACATGATGACCAGCTGGAAGGCCTATATACAGAAATATGCCAAGGCACTTCTGCGTGCCATCGATTTCATACAGGAAGAGGACCGTCCCTACTTCCCGCCGGGACCGGGACCGACCCAGGCTCCGGAGTTCTCCTACTCAGAAGAGGAGTATGAAGCCTTCAGCATCGATTCTGATTGGATGCCGAATGTGCTCATGGTGGCAAAGAGTACCCTGGTCTGGCTTGACCAGCTCTCCAAGGAGTACAGCTATCCCATCACACGCCTTGATCAGATCCCGGACCGGGAGCTGGACCTGATGGCTGAGCGAGGGTTCTCAGCTCTCTGGCTCATCGGGCTCTGGGAACGAAGCGAGGCCTCCAAACGCATCAAGAACGCCTGCGGCAACCCTGAGGCTGAAGCCTCAGCCTACTCACTCTACGGCTATGACATCTCCCGGGAACTCGGGGGATGGGAAGCGCTGCAGAACCTCAGAGAACGATGTCTGAGGCGGGGGATCCGTCTAGCCAGTGATATGGTACCCAACCACACCGGTCTGGACTCCCAGTGGATGGTCGAACAGCCCGATCTGTTCCTGCAGGTCGATCAGCCTCCCTTCCCCTCCTACAGCTTCAACGGAGAGAACCTCTCGAACGACCCTGCTCTGGGCATCTATCTGGAAGACCACTACTATTCACAGACCGATGCCGCCGTCATCTTCAAGCGGGTCGATCACAGCGATGGCAGAGCAGCCTACATCTATCATGGGAACGACGGGACCGGTATGCCGTGGAATGATACGGCACAGCTGGATTACCTCAATCCCCGGACCCGGGAGATCGTCATCCAGACGATCATCCATGTAGCGAAGAACTTCCCGATCATCAGGTTCGATGCCGCCATGACCCTTGCTAAGAAACACATCCAGCGGCTGTGGTATCCGGTACCCGGCTCAGGTGGCGACATCCCGAGCAGATCAGCCTACGGCATGGATCAGCAATCTTTCAATGAGAAGATCCCGGTAGAGTTCTGGAGAGAGGTCGTTGACCGGATCGCACAAGAAGTACCCGACACCCTGCTGCTTGCCGAGGCCTTCTGGATGATGGAGGGCTACTTCGTCCGTACCCTGGGCATGCATCGTGTCTATAACAGCGCCTTCATGAACATGCTCAAGAACGAGGAGAACAGGAAGTATCGTGATACGATCAAGAACACGATATCTTTCGATCCTGAGATCCTCAAACGCTATGTGAACTTCATGAACAATCCCGATGAAGAGACAGCGATCGCTCAGTTCGGTGAAGGTGATAAGTACTTCGGTGTGTGCACCCTGCTGGTGACCATGCCGGGACTGCCCATGTTCGGACACGGACAGGTAGAGGGCTACCGCGAAAAGTACGGTATGGAGTTCAGAAAGGCCTACTGGGACGAGAGGCCCAATCAGTATCTTGTGGGAGAACACTACCGCAGGATATTCCCGCTGATGAAAAAGCGGTATCTCTTCTCCAATGCTGAACACTTCGCTCTGTACGACATGATCAATCAGCATACGGTCAATCAGGATGTCTTCGCCTATTCCAATCAGGCAGGATCGGAGCATGCACTGGTACTCTACAACAATGCCTATGCATCGGCAGCCGGATGGATCAAACGTTCAGCCCCGGTACTCAAACGGCTCGATCAGGATGAACGGGCTCTGGTTACCATAGAACTCCATGAGGCTCTCAGCATGAGGGGCTCCCGCCATGATTTCACCCTGTTCCGGGGCTACCACGATGACTTGACCTATATACGCTCCTCAGAGGAGCTGAAGAAGAGGGGGTTCTTTGCGAGCCTCAACGGCTATGAGACGCAGATCTATCTTGATTTCCGTGAGGTCGAAGATACCGAAGGGTTGTATGCGCAGCTGTGTGAGCAGCTCAACGGTGCCGGGGTGCGAGATCTGGAACGGGAGATCAAACGCCTGAGATTCGCTGAGTTCCACCACGGGGCAGCTCCCTTCTATCAGAGAGAGACTATCGAGCAGATGGCAGCACTCTGTACAGAAGCCACACCGGAACGGGCAGAAGCTCTGTTCAGGCTGCTCAGTCCGGCAGCCGGGGCGATCGAGCAGGTATGGGAGACACTGCCGCTCGGGACCGGGTCCCTCCTCCCTCCCGCTCTGGACCGAATCTCTGCACGAGCATTGAAGCAGCATCTCGAGACGATCAGCCATATCGTGCAGCTCAGAGCAGGAAACTCCTATCTCGATAATGCCCTGCCCATCATGCCGGAGATCCCCGTCGTGCTGCTCTCCTACCTGCTGCTTGCACCTGTAGGGGCCAGCTATACCGATGTGAAGCTGATCCCCGATCTGGCAGGCGAACTGCTGCTTGAGGACCACCTCAGGGAACCGCTGAGGGAACTCTCTGTCCCCTCCGAAGAGGCAGAACGGCTGCTGGGTGTCACATCAGTGCTCTTACGCCATATCGGCTGGTATCGTGCGATGAACGAACAGCAGCTTGATGAGAACCAGATGCTGGCAAGACTTGTCGAGGACCCGGCAATACGCAGATTCATCAAGGTGAACTGGTACCAGGATCGACAGTGGTATCATAAGGAGTCGATGCAGGAACTGTTCTTCTGGCTCTTCATCGCTGAACTGCTCGCAGGCCCTGATGCCGCCACGGCAGAGACGCTCAGCCGCATCATGCGAGACTGGCTGCACAGGGAGATGCTCGCAGGCTACCAGCTCGAGAATCTGGTACAATGATCAGACCCGGCTCCTGAACCTGAAGGAGTTGAGTAAGAAACGAAAGAGCGGCTCTCAGATGATGAGAGCCGCTCTTCGTCATGCATATAGATCTGAACAGGTCCATCCATACACATAGAGCCCTATGGCTATCTGTCAGTCCGGGTGACCTCTGATCGGCTCTCCCTCAGGACCGGGACGCACTCACCTGCTCACTGCGTCTCATAGAGCGCTCGGGCGATGGGGATCCTCCTGCCGTTCCCGAAGGCTTTCTCAGAGACTTTGATCACGATCGCCGCCTGTCTGCGTTTATATTCACAGCGTTCCACCAGACGGAGGATACCCCGTACGGTCTCACGATCATAACCCATGGCAACGATATCATCAAACGGGGTGCAGTCCATGATATGGGCTTTGAGGATCCCGTCCAGCACTTCGTAGGGAGGCAGGCTGTCCTCATCCTTCTGATCATGCCGCAGCTCTGCAGAAGGCGGTTTGGTGAGGATGTGCTCAGGGATCAGGTCATACCCGGCTTTCTTGTTTATATGCCGACACAGTGCGAACACCTCAGTCTTGAACAGATCCCCGATCACGGCAAGAGAACCGCACATATCACCGTAGAGGGTACAGTAGCCGGTAGCCATCTCCGATTTGTTCCCGGTGGTCAGCAGCAGGGAGCCCTTCTTGTTGGACCAGGCCATCAGCAGCAGTCCGCGGATCCGTGCCTGCATGTTCTCTTCAGTCACATCCTCGGAAGTACCTCTGAAGCTCTCTGCGAGCGTGCCGGTGGCGGCTGTGAACAGGGACTCGATCGGTATGACTTCATAGCCGATCCTCAGGTTCTCAGCAAGCTGCTTCGCATCAGAGAGGCTGTGATCGGAGGAGTATCTGCTGGGCATGGCGTAGGTGTGAACGTGATCAGATCCCAGAGCTTCTGCAGCGATCACTGCCACGAGGGCCGAATCGACACCTCCGGAGAGTCCAAGATTGGCACTGGAGAATCCGGTCTTCGCCATGTAGTCCTTCACACCGAGGACCAGGGCCTGATAGAGATTCTCATAGGTATCTTCTATGGTCGTAAGATCGACTTCCGGCAGCTGTGCCGCCTGTTCGGTCTCAAAGAGCACCAGATCTTCACAGAAGCCCTGTGCATGGCATATGATTCGTCCTGATGCATCTGAGACGATGGAGTTCCCGTCGAAGATCAGTGAGTCGTTCGCCCCGACCGCATTGACGTAGATGGTGATGCATCCGTGTTCCCTGCTGATCTGCTGTACCAGAGAGCGGCGGACCTCGGTCTTGCCGCTGTAGAAGGGGGATGCTGAGGGTGCTATGATGATCTGCGCACCGAGGGCCCCGAGGTCCTTGACCGGGTCCACAGGATAGATCAGGCTGTGATCACTCACACTCTCTGCCCAGATGTCTTCACAGATGGCAAACCCTATCTTCACGCCCTTGAAGGTCAGCAGTGTTCGTTCCCTGGCGGGTTCGAAGTACCGATCCTCATCGAACACATCATAGGTAGGAAGCAAAGTCTTCGCCTGTCGGTGGATCACCTCGTTACCGTAGATCACGGCCAGATCGTTATGGTAGGGCTTCCCGACACCCGTGTGGTTCTTATCGACATACCCCACAGCCACGGCGATGTCAGCCGGAAGCTGCTCACACAACCAGCTGATCGTATCGATGTTCTGCTGTATGAAGGCCGGATAGGTCATAAGATCAAGCGGAGGATAGCCGCAGACGGCCAGTTCAGGGAAGACGATCAGTTCCGCTCCCTGTTCCTTCGCTTCACAGGCCAGATTGAGGATGTTCTGACGGTTATTGATGAAATCGGCTATCTTGGTATTGATCTGTGCCAGTGCTATGTTCATAGTGTTTCTCCCGTCCAACTCTACCACATTTGATTGACTTATGTCACCTCATCAAGTAACCTGTATCACATGAAGAGATGGCTTGTGAACCTATTATCATTGCTGGCAGGATTGACCTTATCCTTCTTCCTGGTCGATAGTCAGCTGCTTGAGGGTATCGTCGTAAGGATCTCAGAGCTCTTTGCGACTCTGGTGCCTTTGATCACCTACGGGATGCTCTTCTTCTTCGCATCCGCAGGGATCGCCAGTCTCAATCTCCAGCGTCTCACACGCAAGACGCTCTCCTGGACCGGGTTGTGGATCGTATCGGCAGGAGCCCTCCTGCTCTTCACCGGCGGTCTGTTCGCGTATCTCATGCCCGCTTCAGATATCAGTCGGTTCCTGACACAGAACTCAGGGGTCACAACACTCTTCTCCACCGGAGATATCCAGGCCAGGCTTGCTTTGGTGCTCTCAGGTCCCCAGTACGGTCCCTTCTTCCTCTCGTTCGGCCTGCTGCTCCCGGTCATGGGTATAGCACTCTATCTTGGGTTCGGGATCACTCCTACACGTGATGTGATCAGACCGGCCTTCGCGGTGATGAACTCCTTCTCAGAGGTTTGCTACCGTCTTCTGGCCAGTATCAGTCTCTTCATGAATGCAGGTCTTGCCTGCATGAGCGGACTGTTCCTCTCCCGCATGTTCATGATCAGCAGCTGGCAGGCACTGCAGCCCCTGCTGCTCTTTCTTCTGTTCGCGGTCCTGATCATCATCGGACTGCTCTTCCCTCTGCTTATCGTGATCTTTACCAGAGAACGGAACCCGTTCGCACTGATCTCAGGGCTCTTCTCTCCCCTGCTGTTCGCTGCAGGCTCAGGGACTTCTTCCTATGCCCTGCCGATCATTCTCGAGCATACGCGTGAGAATCTCGGTACGGCAAAGAGGATCACAGCCCTGTCGATACCTGCTATCTCGCTCTTCGGACGCATCGGCTCTGCATTCGTCAGCTCCTTCATCCTCATAGCGCTCTATACAGACGCTGCCGGTGGACAGATCCTTCCGGCTGTGACCGTGTCGATCGTCGTACTCAGCGGGGCGTTCTCCCTGCTCTCGTATGCTTTTCCAGGATTCGAGGTGTTATTCATCATCATGGGGGTCTCTCAGGTCCTGGGGCTTGAGTTCATCAGTGCATCACTTCCGGTCTTCTATCTGATTCTCAGACCACTGCTTCAGGGGATCGCTGCGGTCATCGATACGATGAGCTGCGGCCTCGGGGCAGCCTCCTGCGGCTACATCATGCATGCTCATATCCCCGTATCGGCCAAAGATCGTATCTAATAGAGCAGCTCTGCCAATTATCAGTAGCCATTTCGGGTAAAAGCCGTTACCATATATCCATGAACAGAACAGCAAAGAGCATACTGCTATTCCTGCAGCTGGTTATAGCCATCTCCGTCACCATCTATGTCTTCTACCATATCTCAGTATCAGGTATAGCCATCAACCAGCTGCTGAGTGATGACTACACATCACAGTATATCCTGACCCTGCTCTCGATCCTTGTTCATGCTCTTCTGATCGCTATCTTCGGCATCACCTTCTACATGGTGTTCGGCAAGGCTGCCTACCCTGAAGTGACCTTCATCATGGTCGCAGCTCTGTTCCTTGTCAGTTTGAATCTGCGTGTCTTCTTCATCTCAGACAGGTCACTGGCACTCCCGGTGATCCATATGATACAGCGGGCTGTCTACTTCCTGTGGCTGATGTATGCACTGCTGCTCTTCAGCTCCGGTCTCTTTCATAATGGGGTGGCCTACCTCAAGCAGCATCTGTTCATCATCATCTCGTTCTTCACTGCGCTGCTGATGGTCTATCTGATCCCGGTCACGACGACCATGGTGACCATGGATCCCAACGAGATGGAGATACCCATCTCCCTGTTCGTCCGACTGCTGGAACTCTTCACGGTGATCAATTATATCGTGGCGGCTGTACGGAACAACAACAGACTGTTCTTCATGATAGCCTTCGGGCTGCTGCTGTTCATCGCAGGTAATGAGCTGTTCATCACAGCCCCGACACCGATCTTTCTCGTATCAGGAGCTGTACTGTTCGTCATCGGAAGTCTCATCCTGATCAGGACCTTCTACAAGCTGCATCTCTGGTCCTGATCAGAGGAGCATACCGGCCAGGAAGGCGGTTCCCAGAGGGATGATCAGGTTGTCATAATCAGTGAACGGGACAGCTTCCAACACAGCGGCGGCCAATCCGATCACCAGTGCCTTACCCGGGCTGCCGGTCACGATGAAGACAGCGGCTGCTGTGGCGATGGTACAGCCAAGGAACCCTCCCCACGATTTATGATTGGAATAGGGAAGGGTATGGATCGGGAGAAGACGTCCGCACAGGGCCGCAGCAGTATCTCCGAAAGCAAGGGCGAAGATCCCGATCGTGAAGGCCTTCTCATCAAAGATCAGCATGGTCAGACCGGCCCCGAAGGCAAGAGTCAGCGGGGCGATCATGAAGGTGCCTTTCTCCCCCTCCCTTGAGACGAAAAGGGTCACCGAGTTGATCCATCTGAACAGCACCCGAGTGCATGCAAGATCTCTGCTGCACTGTACTCGAACATATTCACTTAGTGAGTATACGACGATCCCTCCGGCAAGCAGAGCGTAGGCCAGAGGTTCACAGAGGCGGTATATCATCGGCAGAAAAGCGATCTGCATATGCAGACATTTACGAACAGTCTCGTGTCGCATGATATCTCTGCCGAACTTCAAGTACCCGGTGGCTGATCTCATATACCCATGGTACTCTCATCATCAGGGTATTACAAGCATCACTTGTAGAAAAGCGCTTGACAACCTCCGGGGATTCACCACATGATACAGCATGATACTACCGATAATCGTAAAACTGATCGCTTCCCTGGTCGTGATCATCCTGATAAACCGCTATCTGAAGAATCTCCCGGCCTCTCTGTTCGCAGGAGCTCTCTTCTTTGCCGTCTGGATCGGGCTCTCGTTCGCTCAGATCGTCACTACCGGATATGAACGGCTCTGGAGCTGGAACACCGCAGGGCTGGTCGCACTGGTGATGCAGGTGATCATCCTCTCTACACAGATGCGAAAGACCGGATTGATCAACGAGCTGGTTGCCAGCATACGGGGGACCTTTTCCCCGAGAACCTCCCTTGCCGTGATCCCGGCAGTCATCGGATTACTGCCGATGCCCGGTGGGGCGCTGTTCTCTGCACCCCTGCTCGATAACTTCGACGAGGTCGAAGGAGTGGATCAGGACTTCAAGACCAGGGTAAACTACTGGTTCCGTCATGTCTGGGAATATGCCTGGCCGCTGTATCCCGGGATCATCGTCGCCTGTGACATCGCCGGTATCGAGCTGTGGCAGATCATGCTCTTCGGGTTCCCTGTGAGTCTGACAGCCATCGGTCTCGGATATATCTTCTTCCTCTCGAAGATCCCCAGCGGGAAAGCAGCTTCTGACCAGAAGCATGTGGTCAGCATGAGACCATTCCTGCCGCTGATTACGGTCATAGTGATCTATGCCTTCTTTCATCTGGTCTTCCCGGTCGTGGGAGAGATCAATCAGTATCTTCCCATGGTCATAGGACTGTTCTCATCTATCACGCTCCTGCAGGTGCAGCGACCGCTGTCGTTCGGAGTCTGGGGAGAGATCCTCCGATCGAAGAATATCTACAAGATGCTGCTCATCATCATCCTCGTACGATTCTATGGAGCGTTCGTGGAGGCTGATGTCGAAGGGTTCTCTGTCGTGCAGGTCATGACCCAGGAGATGCAGCAGCTCGGTATACCGTCACTGCCGCTGATCATTCTCATACCGTTCTTCGCGGGACTGACCATGGGAGTCTCACTCGGGTTCGCAGGTTCTGCCCTCCCGGTCGTAGTGGCACTGCTGGGGGTATCGCCCTCGTTCGGTACCCTGATGGGATCAGTACTGCTTGCGTATGCCTCAGGGTTCATGGGAACCATGCTCTCTCCGCTGCATGTCTGCATGATCGTCACCTGTGAATACTATAAGACAGGGTTGACTCAGTCGTTCAGAGCTATCATCCCACCTGCAATCGGGATCATCAGCATGGCCTTTGTCTACAAGCTTCTGCTGGAACTCATCTTCTAGCTCACCGGGGACGCGCTTTATTCGAGTACCAGGTACTCGTCACCCGATGCTCACCGAAAACGGCCGGTGAGCCTGTGGGGGCATGCCCCTCGAATAGCCTCTCAGGGCAACCTTGATCGAGCTTATTGCACTTCTTCATCAAAGTCCACCCAAAGGGATGGAGGATAGCCTGTCTTCTTCTTAAAGAGGCGGGAGAAGTAGTACTGGCTCTCGAACGAGAGTTCAAAGGCGATCTCCTTGATCGAGAGTTCTCCTGTCTCTAGCAGTTCCTTCGCCTTGTTGATCTTCATATGCAGATAGTACTGGTAGGGAGTCATCCCGGTATAGGACTTGAAGATGTTCGACAGATGCGAGGTGCTGATCCCGAGATCGTCTGCGATCTCCTCGATCTCGATAGTACCAGTAAGGTTCTCCGTGAATAGCACCTTCGCTCTCTCGATGTACGTCTCCGTATGGCTATGCTGTACCTGCTGACGCGTATACCCGATGATATTGGCGATGAGCATCATGATCGATGCCCCGAGACGAAGCTGATAACCCGGACGCTGGAACCGTACCCGTTCAAAGATATCCTGATAGGTCCTCAGGATCGTGTCATGGAGACCGAGATGGAATACCGGATTGTCAGGGGTGATCACCCCGTTCACTGTCAGATCATCAAGATACTTCCCGATACACCCTACCCAGTACTCAGTCCATCCTGTCTTGAAATCAGGTCGGTATGCATGTCGTACTTCGGGGAAGAGGAAGAGGATCGTACCGGGGGTGACCTGATACCTCTTACCCTCTGATTCGAAAGTCCCTGATCCCTTCGTGATATAGATGATCTGATACTCCTTCAGTGTCCGTCCTGTGCAGACCTGCTTGAAGTTACGGGGATGCTTCTCCTTCTGCGGAGGGTAACTCTCATAGGGATTGATCACGGTGGCCCCGATATCTGTACAGACGATCTGCCATCTCAGGTCATCATCACTGTAGGTCAGGTATTCGAAGAAGTTCTTCTGCTGCATCTACTGATTGTACTCTGAATTCGCTCTTTGTGCATCTCCTTGTATGCCTGCCTCTTAAAAATGTCCATCTCCTCGCAGGTTTTGGACATTCCAAGGAGCAGGAACCAGCTCTATACTCTTACAAGAACACACAATCCATCACAAACAGAGCCCCCTCCAAGGAGTAGAAGAGAGATGAACATACAGGATGACAGAAAGACGAAGATCGGATTATTCGGGATCGGACTAGCTACCTATTGGGCTCAGTTCGAGGGTCTGCACGACCGTCTGGTAGGGTATCAAGGGTATATCAATGACAGGATCTCCGACCTCGGAGCCCACGTCGTCGATGCAGGGCTCGTGGATACTCCGGAAGCTGCACGTGACACAGGGAACTTCTTCAGAGAACAGAACGTAGAGGCTATCTTCCTCTATATCTCTACCTATGCTCTCTCCCATACCGTCCTGCCGGTCATCCAGAAAGCAGGGGTCCCTGTGATCATTCTCAATCTCCAGCCGGTAGCCGCGATCGATTATGAGACCTTCAACAGCCTTGGAGACCGTGGTCTCATGACCGGTGAATGGCTCGCTCATTGCCAGGCCTGCTCAGTCCCTGAGATCGCCTGTGTCTTCAACCAGGCAGCGATCAGCTACCATCTGGTCACCGGGTATCTTGAAGAAGACTATGCCTGGAAACAGATTGAGAACTGGATCGATGCGATACATGTGAAGCATGTCATCGGTACCTGTCGGATCGGAATCCTCGGTCACTATTACGGAGGGATGCTTGATGTCTATACTGATGTGACGAGGATGTCCTCAGTGTTCGGCAGTCATTTCGAGATGCTCGAGATGTGCGAACTCAACGAGTACCGTGAATCGATCTCCCCGGAACAGGTTGAGAAGAAGATCTCTCAGTTCGACAGTTCCTTCATGATCTCAGATGAATGTGAACGATATGAACTCCAGCGCGCTGCAAAGACCTCCTGTGCTCTTGATATTCTCATAGAGAAGAACCAGCTCGGAGGTATGGCCTATTACTATGAGGGAGCAAGCGGAAATGCCTATGAGAACATCGTGACCTCGCTCATCGCAGGGAACACCCTGCTGACTTCGAGCCATATACCTGTTGCCGGTGAGTGTGAGGTGAAGAACACCGTAGCGATGAAGATCATGGATACCCTCGGTGCAGGGGGATCCTTCTCTGAGTTGTATGCTATGGATTTCAAGGATGATGTGGTATTATGGGGACATGACGGACCTGCACATACAGCTATAGCTGAAGGACCGGTCAAACTCGTCCCGCTATCTGTCTATCATGGGAAACCGGGGAAGGGTCTCTCCATTCAGATGGAGGTCAAGAACGGACCGGTGACCCTGCTTGCCGTCGTGCAGGGAGCAGAAGGTTCGACCTCTCTGCTCGTCGCAGAGGGAGAGTCAGTCGCCGGACCGACGCTTCAGATCGGGAACACGAACAGCCGGTACCGGTTCACCCTCTCTGCAAGGGATTTCACGGAAGCCTGGGCAAAAGCAGGACCTGCTCACCACTGTGCCATCGGGGTAGGTCATCTTGCTGATACGATCGGGAACCTATCGGAGTTATTAGGAGTAGCATGCATACGCGTCTGTTGAGAAGAAGAAGTTTCGGCGACCTCTCGCTGCGGTCAAAGCTGATACTGTCCATCATCCTCTGCATCATCCTGCCGATCTTCATCGTCGCGATGATCGTCGGACAGGATCTTTCAAAGGAATCAACAGACAACGCCTATGAGAACCAGTTGAGCCTGATGGAGAAGAGTATCGATAATATCGATCAGATCTATGAACAGGTCTGGGATCTCAAGACCATCTTTCAGGTCAACTACGATATACAGAAGATCGTGAAGGGCTCTGCCACAGCGAAAGATTTCTATCTCGCCGGTACGAAGATTCAGGACCTGACCCGGACGGTCGACTATATCCATGCGATCACCATATCGACAAAGGAGGGGATCGTCTTCCAGCATGACAAGTTCCTGCTTTATGAGAAGTCGGAATATTTCGATCGTGCTGTCGATTCCGGGGCAAATGGTTTCTGGACAGAGCCCTACACGCTCGATAATGCGTTCTTCGAAAAAGACCAGAAGACCCGGGTCCTCTCATTCTTCTATCTGATCAATCAGGTACAGAACCTGGATAAGACCCTGACAGTACTCGGGATATCCATCAAGGAAGAGTCCCTTTCCACACTCCTTCTGAGTCAATATGAGAGCAGAGGAGCCAAGAACCTGCTGATACGTGTTGACGGGCTCGTACTCTCTGCACATGACAAGGACCTCATCAACACCTCAATGAAGGATACGATCGATATGTTTGAGGGTGAGATGGGAGTCGTTGACGGAGAGGACGGTTCTGTCATCTTCTATCGGAAGGGGGGTGCTTCCGATGCCTATCTGGTCTCCATCATACCTGGAAAGATCTTCTCTGCCGGACAGTCAGCACTCTATTTCACGATAGGGCTTGCAATACTCTTGAGTACCCTCTTCGCGATCGTCTTCTCGCTCATACAGAACCATTATATCATCAGACCTCTGGGGGAGCTCCTTGGTGATATGGAGAAGGTGAAGGGAGGGGACTTCACCATCGAGGAGAAGCACCATGGTCGGGATGAGATCGGTGCGATCACCGAAGGATTCGATGAGATGAAGTTGACTCTGAGACAGACCATAGATGAGGTCTATCTGAGCAGGATCCATGAGCAGGAGGCCCGGTATACTGCCCTGCTGTCCCAGCTCAATCCCCACTTTCTCTACAATACGCTTGATTCGATACACTGGCTGGCGATCAGAAACCGAGATTATGCTGTCGGGGAACAGATCGAGACCCTTTCTGACGTCTTCAGACATGTCCTGAGTGAGGGGCGCAACTATGTGACGATCGACGAGGAACTTACATTCGTCACCGATTATATGCGACTTCTGAAGGCACGGAATGGGGATCGCATCAGAGTTGATATATCGATCGAAGAAGGTCTCGGTACTCATCTCATCCCGAAGCTCATCATCCAACCACTTGTGGAGAACTCCATCCAGCATGGACTCGAGCCCAAGATCGACGGTGGGACGATCTCTATTGTGATCAGTCCAGAAGGTGACCATATCTTGATCATTGTCGAGGATGACGGAGTCGGGGCTGATGAGAGAGAGGTAACCGAGAAGATGAACTCAGGAGATGAACTCACATCGGCCTTCGCACTGCGTAATATTCATAAGCGCCTGAAGCTGAGTTATGGAGAAGCCTATGGCATCGAGATCACAAGCGAACCCGATAAGGGATTCCAGATCCGTATGCGTATCCCGATGACAGAAGGAGAGCAGCCATGCGATTGATGATCATTGATGATGACCTGCAGATCCGTGAGGGAATACGAGAGGGGATCGATTGGGCTGAACTTGGGATTGCAGAAGTCAGGAGTTACGGGAATGCCCCGGCGGCTCTTAAAGAGATCGAGAAGTTCGCTCCTGATATCATCCTGAGCGATGTCCACATGCCTGGGATGGATGGGCTAGAGTTCCTCGAGAGAGTCAAGGTCTTACATCCACAGGTGAAGGTCATCATGATCAGCGCCTACTCAGATTTTGCATACCTGAAGAAGGCTCTCGAACATGGCGCCCAGGACTATGAACTGAAACCATTGAAGTTCAAGAAACTGATCAATATCATCAACAAGACCGTGAAGATAATCAGACAGGAACGTTCTGAATCAGCACAGCATGAAGAACATCTCAGACAGTATAGAAGGGTCCTTCTCCAGAAGGTACTGCTTGGGAATGAACCGATGTGCAGCGAGGCCTACGCCTATTTGCAAGAGTATGTCCAACTCTCAGATGACTATATGCACTTTTGTCTCACGATCAGGATCGATACCCCAAAGAGTGTAGAGGAAGGGATGATCGATACGGTGATTCACCCCAAGTTCTCGAAGATGCTAAGGGACCACCTCTATCTTGAGCAGGAGCAGCTGCTGGTGCTGATCCTGAGGGCAGACAGCACGCAGTATTCCCGGATGGTACGAACGATACGGGAGAGTCTCAAGGCTCTGAACAAGAACCTCAGCGATGATGATATCCGTATATCAGGCGGGTTGTCGAAGATCTATTCGATCGAGGATATCCCTCTCTCCTATAAGCACGCCTGCAGTCTGCTGCAGCATACCGCTTATCTCGGACCGGGTTCTCTCATGACGAAACAGGACATCAGGGGACCTGAAGACGGGATGGCACCTGATCCTGACACGCTTCAGGAGAGGGTCGTCGCATCCTTCATCGACTATGATCGAGAGCAGATGCTGAAGAGTCTGGATCTGATCGGAGCATGGTTTACTGCACAACATGAATACCGGCGGTCTGCCTATCGGAAGATCATCGTCAACTCTCTGGTACTGATCATGCACCGCAAGAGGATGATCAGCCTCTTCGATATCAATCTGATCACAAAGACACTCAAAGGACTCTTTTACCTTGTTGATATCATCGGATATGCGAAGGGACTCCTTTCGACTGTCCTCGATACCGAGGTCTCCAGAGATCAGTCTCATATGAGCAGTATGACCATAGGGGCTCTTGATTATATCCACAAGCACTACCGGGAAAATATCACAGCAGGGGACGTGGCTGCAGCTATCAGTAAATCACCGAACTACTTCAGCTCTGTTTTCAAGAAGGACCTGTCTGTCTCATTCAAGGAGTATGTGAACAGACTCAGGATCAAGGAAGCCGAACGACTCATCAGAGAGGGCCATGAGTATATCTACGAAGTCGCCGACCAGGTGGGATTCAGTGATTACACCTATTTCTATCAGGTCTTCAAGAAGGTGACCGGGTATGAACCGACAAAGCTCAAGAAGGGATGATGAGACGGTTGTTCTTTCTCAGATCCGGGAGCGCTCTCTCTATCGCATGAACCCAGTTCTCCGCGATCTTCTCATAACACCTGCTCGTCGGATGGTTGATCCCATTGGAGAAGCAGTTGCTGTCGATCGATTCTGGATCTGAAGGGTCTGTCAGGTACTGGGTATACTGATCCACACTGAAGATTGAGAACCCCTTTTCACGATACAATGGTATGAGATCCTCTCTGATATACCGGTTATACTGAAAGAGATTCTCATCATATTCGATGAGCGGGGTGATCTCTGCTACGATGAGGCTGAGATCAGAAGTGACCGAAAAGATCATGTTCACCAGCCGTTCCATCCGTTCCGGACTCTTCTCACTGATACCGTTGATCCCAAGCATGAGCAGAATGAGATCAGGATCATCTGTATTGACCCATTCTGCTATACAGGCGGCGATCTGATCGATTCTCCAGCCCCCATAGCCACGATGGCGCTCCGCACCGATCTCACGCAAGTCAAAGGGAGGACGAACGACCCCTCCGAAGGT
>JAIPFY010000052.1 GCA_021736385.1 Spirochaetia bacterium
TCCCGATATGCAGCAGCGGAAGACAGCCCTCAAGCAGGGTCGTCACTCCCATGTGGATCTGGTAGCCCGTGAGGGTGATCTGCTCGGGGGCATGCAGCAGCGGAAGTCCGGTATGCAGGATCGCTTCGGTACAGACCGTCTCCTTCCATGTGCCGATGGTCGTCTCACACGCAAGCAGCCCCAGTCCTGCGACCCCGGCAGGGGTACCTTCGGTGCCCTCGGGATCAAGGATACGCCTTCCGAGCATCTGATACCCCCCGCAGATACCTGCGACAGCAGTCCCCCGAGAGGCTGCCCTGATGATCTCTCTTGCCAGACCGGTGCTCTTGAGCCACAGAAGATCAGCGATGGTGGTCTTCGAGCCGGGGATGATGATCGCATCCGGGACCCCCAGCTCATGGGTCGAACGGACGAAACGGATCCGGACGCCCTCCTCGAGGGTCAGGGCGTCGATATCATCATAGTTCGATATATGGGGCAGCTGGATGACCGCTATATCGGTAGAGCCTGTGCCGAACTCCCGGTGATCCTCCAGAAAGACCGAATCTTCCTGGGCAAGCAGCAGGTCGGTGATATAGGGGAGGACCCCGACAGTCGGGCGGCCGTCTGTGAGATCTGCGAGCATGGAGAGCCCGGGTGTCAGCAGATCCTCGTTCCCGCGGAACTTGTTGATGATGAACCCTTTGATCAGCTTCCGTTCATCTACTTCGAGCAGCTCCAGAGTCCCGTAGAGGAAGGCGAAGACGCCTCCCCTGTCGATATCTGCAGTGAGCAGGACCGGGGCATCAAGGTACTGCGCGACGCTCATGTTCACGATATCACCGGCTTTCAGATTGATCTCAGCCGGACTTCCTGCTCCCTCGATGATGATCAGATCGTACTCCTGCCTGAGCGTGTCGAGGCAGGAGGTGACATGGGACCACAGTTCGCTCTTCTTCTGGTAGTAATCGAACCCTGCCATGCTCTTCCATGGCCTTCCCATGAGCACGACCTGGGATGATCCGTCACTCTCAGGTTTCAGGAGTACCGGGTTGAAGAGCACTGAAGCCTCCCTGCAGGCGGCAACAGCCTGCAGGGCCTGAGCCCTGCCGATCTCCAGACCATCGGGGGTGACGAATGAGTTCAAGGCCATGTTCTGGCTTTTGAACGGGGCTACCTTGAAGCCTCTGCGTGCATAGATCCTGCATAGAGCTGTGACTATGAGACTCTTTCCCACATTGGATGAAGTCCCCTGGATCATCAGGGTGCGTGCGCTCATCTATCGTCCTCCCGGTTGGAACATCGTGACATCTGGCTATGAAAGAAGCGGGAACCGGTACGGCAGACCCTGTCGTGCAGAACGCCCTTGCGGGTGTGCCTGCGGTACCACAGAGAAACCAGAGGGCCACTTCTGTCAGGAGTGATACTATCATACCCTCAGCAGGTCGTACAGGTTCGATCATACGAATCGGTATGAGGTTCCCGGATGAACTGCTGCAGGATGCTTGAACTCCGCACATCACCCTCAGCAGTACACGGAGAAAGGTTCAGATCCTGATAGATCTGCTTTGCAGCAGTGCTCCTTCATATGCATCGGGAGCCTGAGCTCTGTATGCTGGGGAGGGCTCCGCTCTGTCTTTTCTGCGGTATCTGCGCACCCCGGGTGACAGGATCGGCCTCTCAGCAGTGCTGTTCTCCCGATTCTATACCCTCAGAGAGCACTACCGCATTGAACTCTTCTGTTCGATCGTAGTAGTATCACGGGTATCATATGCTCCGAAAAGGGATAAGGAAAGATCATGAGTGTGACAAAGAGTATTGAAGAGATCAATCAGAAGATCAGCAACGGTGAGGCTGTGGTCGTGACAGCAGAAGAAGTCTCCACGATGGCCAGATCCATGACAGCGGCACAGATCGCTGAACGGGTGGACGTGGTGACCACGGCGACCTTCGGTCCCATGTGCTCTTCCGGTGCGTTCCTCAATTTCGGTCATTACAGCCCTCCCATACGCATGGAGGAGATCTATCTGAACGATGTACCTGTCTCAGGTGGCCTTGCTGCAGTAGACACCTATATCGGGGCGACCTCGGAATCCCGTTTCGACCATACCTACGGTGGAGCGCACATCATCGAAGAGCTCATCGCCGGGAACGATATCAAACTCAAGGCGCGGGCGAAGGGGACGGACTGTTATCCGACGAAAGAGGTCGAGACCACGATCAACAAAGAGAGTGTGAATGAGTTCTATCTCTATAATCCAAGGAATGCCTATCAGAACTATGGTGTCGCGGTGAATACCAAGAGCCATACGATCTACACCTATATGGGGACCCTTCTGCCGAATCTCGGCAATGCCACCTACTCCACCTCAGGTGAACTGAGTCCGCTGCTCAATGACCCGGCGATGCGTACCATAGGGATCGGGACCAGGATCTTCCTCTGCGGCACGCAGGGCTATGTCTCCTGGTACGGGACCCAGTTCAATACCAGCAAACCGGTCAACGAGTACGGTATCCCGACCAGTAACGCCGCCACCCTCGCGGTCATCGGTGATGCGAAAGAGATGAGCACCGAGTACCTCAAGGCTGCCTACTTCGAGAAGTACGGGGTGACGATGTTCGTCGGTATCGGGATACCGATCCCGATGCTCGATGAGCAGATCGCACAGGCCTGTATGATCAGCAATGCACAGATCGACACCAGTGTCATCGACTACAGTGAACCCGATAAGCCGGTACTGACGATGGTCAATTATGAACAGCTGCATTCCGGGACGATCGAGATCGATGGGAAGAGTATCAAGACAGCACCGCTTTCGAGTATGAAGAAGGCACGGAAGATCGCTCAGGAACTGAAAGACTGGATCGACCGCGGTGAGTTCTATCTTTCGACTCCCGTACAGCAGTTCCCCAACCATACAACGGTACAGAATCTCAAACAGCGATAGCCAGGAGAAGGAAGAGAGTATGAAAAAGCGATATGTATTACGGTTCTCACCGGAAGTGGTGAACAGGCCCATCGTCTCTGACATCATCAAGGCGTTCAACATCAGTGTGAACATCATGAATGCGGACATCTCCTCCGGAAGGGCCGGCATGCTGGTGGTCGAGCTCGACGGTTCTGAAGAGGCACTCGAACACAGTGTGGAGTATCTGCAGAGACACGGAGTCGACTGTTCTCCCCATGTCAAAGAACTGGTGTTCGACCAGGAGAAGTGTGTGGACTGCGGCAGCTGCACCTCTGTCTGTTTCTCAGGGGCTCTGGTCATGAACAGAGAGAGCTGGGAACTGGAGTATCATGCTGACAGCTGTGTCGTCTGCGGACTGTGTGTGGAGGCCTGCCCTCTGCGGCTGTTCACCATAACCCGAGGGGCCGCCTCATAGGATACGCTCATGGATGGTTTTGGACCAAGAAGCTATCGGGAGCAGATGGGAGCGGGGAGATTCACTCCCTATACCATCTCGATCGACTGGACCGACCTCTGGATCGGTATAGACAGCCCTTCCAGTGAGGCTCTGTCAGAAGAGCGGTTGAGAGCTGTCGTGACACAGGAGATCCTCAGAGCTCGAGAGCTGATCCTCTCCTATGAGCAGACCCATCGGGGGTTTCTCGCTGCCCTCGAACCGGTCGCAACAGACCCGCAGGCTCCGAGGCTCATCGCTGATATGATCAGTGCAGGCACCAGGGCCGGGATAGGACCGATGGGAGCGGTAGCCGGGACGATAGCCTCCTATGTGGGTGAACGCATCCGTCGGGAGTTCCCTGTGAACGAGGTGGTCGTCGAGAATGGCGGTGATATCTCTGTTCAGATCGTAGAGGATCTTGAGATCCGTATCCATGCCGGGTCTTCCCCGCTCTCTGACCGGATCGGGGTGCTTGTCCCCTTCCGATATGCTCCTGTGGGAATCTGCACCTCGTCGGGGACCGTTGGTCCCTCGCTCAGTAAAGGAACAGCAGATGCTGTGATGATCGCCTGCACCTCGGTATCGCTCGCAGATGCATATGCCACTGCCTATGCGAATCTGGTGACCGGTGTGGATGATGTGCAGCTGGTGATCTCTCGTATTCGAGAGAACCCCGATATACATGCTGCGGTCGTGATAAAAGATGATAAAGCCGGCATATGCGGCGAATTCGAAGTGGTGGTACATGAATGAACAGAATAGATCAGATATATGAGACGGTGAAAGAACGGATCCTTGTCCTTGATGGTGCGATGGGTACAGAGATACAGCGGCACCACCTCCAGGAAGAGGATTTCAGAGGCGGAGCCCTCCCGGAAGAGATCTCTGAGATCGACATCCCCCTGAAGGGCTGCAACGATCTGCTCTCGCTCTCCCGATTCGATATCATCTATGATATCCATCAGAGCTATATAGCATCCGGTGCTGATATCATCACGACCAACACCTTCGGGGCGAACAGCATCTCGCTTGCTGACTACGGACTTCAGTCCTATGCCTATGACCTGAACCTCGCATCGGCAGAGCTGGCGAGGATGGCCGCTGATGAGGCGGAGAAGCTCGATGGGAAGACACGCTTCGTCGCAGGGTCGATAGGACCGACGAACAGGACTGCTTCGATATCACCGAAGGTGGAAGATCCCGGCTATCGGGAAGTCTCCTTCATGGATCTTGAGCAGGCCTATCGTGAACAGGTCAACGGGCTGCTCGACGGCAGAG
Source organism: Spirochaetia bacterium (assembly GCA_021736385.1). Taxonomy (GTDB): domain Bacteria; phylum Spirochaetota; class Spirochaetia; order CAKZLE01; family CAKZLE01; genus JAIPFY01. The sequence goes on from JAIPFY010000052.1 coordinate 4,663, forward strand.
TCGATATCCTGCTGATCGAGACCGTCTTCGATACACTCAACTGTAAAGCCGCGATCCATGCGGCACGGGCTGTCTGTGAAGAACGCGGCATGCTGACGCAGAACCCGTTTCCGATCATGGTCTCCGGGACGATCAGCGATGCCAGCGGCAGGACTTTGTCGGGACAGACGATAGAGGCGTTCGCCGCATCTCTGGGGCATGCCCGGCTCTTCAGCATAGGACTGAACTGTTCCATGGGAGCTGAGGAACTCAGACCGTTCCTCCAGATCCTCTCCTCCCGTGTCTCTCTTCCTGTGAGTGCCCATCCGAACGCCGGGCTTCCCGATCAGTTCGGTGATTACACCCAGAGTGCAGAACGTATGGGAACGGTTCTGGAAGGCTTCCTTGATGATCAGCTGGTGAACATCATCGGCGGCTGCTGCGGTACCACGCCCGAACACATCCGCATCATCGCACAGCTGGCTCGGAAGGCTCAGCCCAGAGAGATCCCCCAACCTTCAGCAGTCACGGTCCTCAGCGGCCTTGAACCGTTGTATATGACTCCTGAGGTGAACTTCATCAACATCGGGGAACGCACCAATGTCGCGGGTTCCAGACGGTTCGCCCGCCTGATCAAAGAGAAGAAGTACGACCAGGCGATCTCCGTTGCCCGCAACCAGGTGGAGAACGGAGCCGGGATCATAGATATCTGCATGGATGATGCCATGCTGGATGCACAGCAGTCCATGGTCACCTTCCTCCACCTGATCGCAGCCGAACCTGATATCGCACGGGTCCCGGTCATGGTCGACTCCTCGAAGTGGGAGGTCATCATCGCCGGACTGCAGTGCCTTCAGGGCAAGGGGGTGGTCAACTCGATCAGTCTGAAAGAGGGTGAACAGCTGTTCATCGCGCATGCGAGAGAGGTTGACTCCTACGGTGCTGCGATGGTCGTCATGCTCTTTGATGAAGAGGGCCAGGCTGACACCTTCGAGCGTAAGATCGCCATCGCAGAACGATCGTATCGATTGCTTGTCGATGAGGCTGGTGTGAGACCGGAGAACATCATCTTCGATCCCAATGTCCTGGCCATCGCCACCGGGATGGCAGAACATGACCGGTATGCCCTCGATTTCATCAGGGCGGTCGAATGGATCAAGGGACACCTTCCCCATGCGAAGATCAGCGGCGGGGTGAGTAATCTCTCCTTCTCCTTCAGGGGGAACAACACCATACGCGAAGCCATGCACTCGGTCTTTCTCTACCATGCCATCGCGAAGGGGATGGATATGGGGATCGTCAACCCTGCCATGCTCACGGTCTATGATGATATTCCCTCTGATCTGCTGAAGACCGTCGAGGATGCCGTGCTCTGCCGCACCCCCGACGCTGCAGAGAAGCTCATAGCGTTTGCCGAGCACATGGCTGAAGAGGACATGAACGGCACCGGGGCAGCTGTCGTGAAGAGAGACCTCTGGCGGGAGGAGCCTGTCACCGAACGACTGACCTACAGTCTCATGAAAGGGTTCACCGAGTTCCTCGAAGAGGATCTCCGGGAGGCGAGAGCGCAGCTGGAGGTATCGCAGACAGAGGTCATCTCCCTGATCGAAGGGCCGCTGATGAACGGCATGCGAAAGGTCGGGAGACTCTTCGGAGAGGGGAAGATGTTCCTGCCACAGGTGGTCAAGAGTGCACGGGTCATGAAACAGGCGGTGGGGATCCTCAGACCCTTCATCGAAGAACAGCGCTCGGGAGAGGGCTCTTCTACCCTCGGACGGGTCCTGATCGCTACGGTCAAAGGGGATGTCCATGATATCGGGAAGAACATCGTCTCTGTCGTACTGGCCTGTAACTCCATCGAGATCATCGACCTGGGGGTCATGGTACCTCCAGATCGGATCATTGATGAAGCCGTTGCCCGGCAGGCCGACATCATAGCACTCAGTGGACTGATCACCCCCTCTCTGGAGGAGATGATCGAGGTGGCAAAGCAACTCGAGCAGCGGGGGCTGAACATCCCGCTGATGGTCGGTGGTGCTACGACCTCGATCGCACATACCGCATTGAAGATCGATCCGGTATACAGCGGCCCGGTGATCCATTCGAAAGATGCCTCGACCTCGGCCATGGCGGTCATCGAACTGCTCAATCGGGAGAGACGGGCAGCCTTCACGGCTCAGACAGAAGCTGATTATGCCCGTATCAGGAAGGAGTTCCAGTCGGCCAGCACCGATACCGCTGTCCCTGAGCTGACACCGATCACCGCTTCGCGGGTGCTCGGAGTCCGGTTCAGAGACGAGATCCGTGGGGAAGCTGCACCGACACCGGTCAGTCCCGGGATCCACCGATATGATATTTCGATCGAACAGGTCATCCCCTTCATCAACTGGAAGATGCTCCTCCATACCTGGAAGCTGCCATTCAAGTCCTCAGAGGCAGCCGAGCTGCAGCAGGATGCCCGTGCGATGCTGCACGAACTGGACGAAGGGGAGCTGGTCAGGATCAGGGGGTCTGTCGGTCTGTTCGCCGCAGGTGCAGACGGTGATGATGTGGTGGTGTTCCCGGAAGGCAGAGACCCTGCGGTACTCCATTTCCTTCGTCAGCAGGAACCATCCTCAGAGCATCTGTCTCTCTCTGATTACATCGCACCGCTTGATGGCTCCAGAGCTGTCGATCATATGGGGCTCTTCGCCGTCACTGCCGGCATCGGTGCTGATGCGCTGATCGATCGGTATGAGCAGCAGCACGATACCTATCATGCCCTGCTGGTCCAGAGTCTTACTGACCGACTCGCTGAAGCAGCCAGTGAATACCTCCATCAGCAGGTCAGGCGAACGATCTGGGGGTATGCCCCGGATGAACGGATTGATGCGTCACAGCTGCTCTCGGGCGGGTACCGGGGCATTCGTCCTGCTCCGGGGTATCCTGCCTGTCCGGATCATTCCGAGAAGCAGATGATCTTCAACCTCCTCGGAGGAGAGCAGCAGATCGGGATACGGCTGACTGAAAGCCAGTCGATGATCCCGGTCTCGTCCACCTGCGGATACTATCTTGCCCATGAGAAGGCATCGTATCTTACGGTGGGTAAGATCGGCGATGATCAGCTAGTCGATTATGCAGAGAGGAAACAGATGGAGATCGTTGAGGTCCTCAGATGGCTTGCGGGGAACCGCTGAACACGATACGTCGATCGACGGTGTATACCATGAACAATAGGAGTGTACCATGAAAGTCATAGATATCATCCAGGAAGCCAAGAGGCCTCTGTTCACCTTCGAACTGCTGCCCCCCCTCAAGGGTAAGAAGATCGACAGTCTCTTCACGGCGGTCGATACACTCATGGAGTTCGAACCTGCCTATATCAACTTCACCTATCATCAGCAGGAGACCGTATTCAAGGAGCGCAGTGACGGTCTGATGGAGCGGCATGTCATTCGCAAGCGCCCCGGGACCGTAGCCCTCTCGGCTGCGGTGAAGAACCGATACGGCATCGAGGTGGTCCCCCACCTGCTGTGCGGAGGGTTCTCCCGGGATGAGACCGAAGATGCACTGATCGAACTCCACTTCCTCGGGATCGATAATGTCTTCGCACTGCGGGGAGACCCGCCGAAAGGAGAACGCAGGTTCACATCTCATGAGCAGGGCCATGCCCATACCAGTGATCTGGTGGAGCAGATCCAGCGGCTCAATCACGGTGAGTATCTCGATGAAGCCCTCATGCATGCTGAACCTACCGATTTCTGTGTCGGTGTAGCCGGGTATCCAGAGAAGCACTTCGAATCACCGAACCTCGAACATGACCTGAAGATGCTGAAGAAGAAGGTGGATGCCGGTGCCGAGTATATCGTCACACAGATGTTCTTCATCAATCAGCACTACTTCGATTTTGTGGACCGCTGCCGGGAGATCGGTATCACCGTACCGATCATCCCCGGTCTCAAACCGATCTCCCTGCTCTCGGACATGAGTCTCCTTCCGCAGACCTTCAGTATCGATCTGCCTGAGGATCTTGTCGAAGCCGTCGGAAGGTGCAGGACCAATGCAGAAGCCAGGGAGGTCGGAGTAGAGTTCTCCATCCGGCAGTCAAAAGAGCTGCTGGCCCACGGAGCCCCGGGTATCCACTACTATACGCTGGGAAAAGCAAAGAACATCGCACAGATCGTCAAGGCTGTCTTCTAAAGGAAGGGATTGGTATGAGAGATACACATGAGACCTTTGATGCAGAGGATTTCAAAGAGGACCTGCATGAGTTCAGCAACGAGCGTGAACGCATCAAGCAGATGCTCGGACATATCGGCGGGACTGATGATATCAGAAGACACAGGATCCTGAACCTCTCTATCCTGATGATCACCATCACGCTCTTCACCCTGGAGATGACCACGCACTTTCTCCCGACCCTGATCTCACTGGAGATCGGACTGCTGCTTATCAGCCTGAAGATCATCATGCTGATACAGTCCATGCTCAAACAGAACCATTTTGAGTTCTGGATGCTCAATACCATCGAATACCGCATCAACGATATGAACAAACGAGTGATCAGGATGGAACGCAAGTTCGATCAAGAAGTAACACAAAGGGAGAAAGACAATGGCTAAGACGACAAAGAGACAGAGGTCCCTGCTTATCACGGCGCTGCAGGGTCTCACGGGAGTGCTGTTCTTCATCATGGGCCTGGAGGGGCTGGCAGACAATCAGGGGATCTCCATGGAGCTCGGCAGAGCGGTCTCCGGGATGTTCGGCGGTGACAGTGATATCTACATGGTCATCATCGCGGTGAGTGAACTGCTGAGCGGCGCGATCCTGATCGCTTCGCTGTTCGCGATCATCAAGACGAAGATCATGCAGTATGCTCTCAATACCGTCATCGTGCTGTGGGGGATCACGATCCTCGTCCTCGATATCCTCGGGCAGTCATTCTCCTCCGGCGGCTTTGACTGGATGCTCTGGCTGGAATACACCGCTATCCATCTGATCCTGCTGGGGGTCCTGCTGATCATTCGCTCCGATCGAGGCTAGTGAGCGCACAGGCACCGGCAGACCGATCAAGGATCTCCTGAGCCGCTGCGGCGAAGGAGCTCTCAGGTATCCTGCCGGTGATCTCAACCGCTGTCGCAAAGGTCTCCTGGATCATATCAGCCCCATGCCCGAGCAGCAGGGTATGGACCGGCTGGTAGAGATCGTAGGGCAGAGAGACCGAGAAGTCCCTGCGTATGATCTGCTCTTCTGACGGGAGTCCCGCGATCACCTGCTGTGCCGCTTCGGTGTAGGCTTTGACCAGCCCCCCCGTCCCGAGCTTGGTCCCGCCGAAGTATCTGACGATAAGAATGAGGATATCGGTAAGATCACTGCCCCTGAGCACCTCAAGGGCAGGTCTGCCCGCGGTATTCTTCGGTTCATGATCATCACTCATCCCGAATATGTCCCCATGCTCACCCAGTATGAAGGCCTGCACGATATGAGAGGCTTGTGGATGTTCCTTCCACAGGCTTCTGATCAGAGGCTTGATCTCATCCCTCCCGGTGATCGGGTAGGCATAGCTGATAAATCGTGATCGCTTGACTTCAAGTTCGGTCTGTCGGGTTGCTGTCGGTACGCGCATGGGGAGAGTGTACCATAAGAAGAGCCGGGACTCAAAGGGTCACCAGATATGGTGGAAGATGTTATCCCAGGAGGAGGGGATCGGGTGGGAGACCTCGGTAAGATACTGCTGCTGCTGCGGGCTGAGGGGCGGGTGAGCAAGACCGTCAAGCACCCCCGTACACTGCCCGGGGGTCCGTGCACCGAAGATGATGGAGTCTATCATACCGGTACCGGCTATCCACTGGAGCGCGACTTCAGCCATCGATCGGTCTGACTGTCGTGCAACCAGACGTACAGCAGCTGTCACCTCTGCAGTCCTGTGTCGCTGTTCAGGATCGAAGAACACCAGATCCCTGCGTGGATCCTTCTGTCCGAGGGTCTCAGGATCGGTCCCTCCGAGCAGTCCCTGCCCCAGCGGGCTGTAACCTGCAGTGATGATCCCCCGGGATCTGCACCATGGGATGAGCTGCTGTTCCTCAGCTCTCCAGAGCAGCGAGAAGGAGAACTGGCAGATACTGATCGGAACCTCCGAGGAGATCTTCTTCAGCGACTCGACGGGTACATTGCTTGCCCCGATATGGCCGATGATCCCTGATTCCTTCAGCCTGAAGAGTTCCTGATACAACGGGAGGATGTCGCCTGTCGTGTGTGGCCAGTGGAGGTAGACGATATCGAGATAGGGGCTCTGCAGTCGTCTCATGCTCTCGAGGACCCTGCGCTCGAGAGCATGAGGATCGAAGCTGTGGATCTTGGTAGCCAGGAGGATGTTCTCCCGTGGGATCTCCCCTCTGAGGCGGTGGAGCTGCTGACCGATCAGCTGTTCAGCTCTGCCGTTACCATAGGCCCAGGCCGTGTCGAGGTGCCGTACCCCTGACCGCAATGCAGTCTTCAGCGTCTGTACGGATGATTCGTGCTGCTGGTCCGGCCAGTAGGCACAGTCCCCGAAAGCCCAGCTGCCGAGAGCAGCCGGGCTGCTGTGGATCAGCTCTCTCATCTATTTCCGGGTGATGAACGGGGCACTCTGCTGTGTCTCTGAGAAGATCTGGTACCCTCCCGGCTGGGTGTTCTTCACCGAGTAGACGGCGATCTCCGCCTTCTTGATCAGAGCAGACACATCCTCCCCGTGTTCGGGGTAGAATGAGATACCGATGCTGGCAGTCATGGGGATCTCTTTATCATCGATGATATAGGGAGCCTTGAAGGCATGATTGATCTTCTCTGCGACAGAGAGGGCATCTCTCCTGCCGCGCAGACTGCTGATGAGCAGCAGGAACTTATCTGCCTCAAGACGCGAGACCAGGTCGCTCTTTCTCAGCTGGGTACGCACTCTGAGTGCTGATTCCTGAAGCAGTTTGTCACCGACCTTGGTCCCGAAGGTCTCGTTGATACGGTTGAAGTAGTCCAGGTCGAACACCATGAAGGCCAGCAGGTCCCCGTTGTATCGGGCCTGGGAGATGGTGAGGGCTGCCTGATCATGGAAGAAGTTCCTGTTGGGAAGACCGGTGAGGATATCATGGGTAGCGAGGAAGGTGAGCTTCTCTTCGTTCTGCTTCTGCAGCGTGACGTTCTCCAGCGCCCCGTCGTAGAAGATGATCGTCCCGTCCTCATCGTAGACCGGACGGACACTGTCTCGTGTCCATATCGTCTCTCCGGTATAGCATTCGAACTCGGTGACCAGCCCTCTGATATCATGATCACGTCCCATGATGTCGAACCAGTTGTCCCGGTCCTCCGGATGGTGGAAGAACGCAAAATAGTTATCCAGCAGCAGGGTCTCCTTTGACGGGGCCCCGGTGATCTCGACCATAGACCTGTTGGCGTCTATGAAGTTCCCTTCCGGGTCGATCCGGTAGATACCGATGGGAACACTGTCAAAGAGCTGGCTGGAGAAGGGGGTGATCTTCAATGCATCGTTATCTGTAAGCTGTTTATCGATTTCCACTATGATACCCTCTATCTGCTGTATGTAGTTCGTCTCTGTTTCCAGATTGATTCGTGCAGCGATATGACGGCACTTCCTATCAAGGCAGGACCCCTGTGACAGTACGATGACCGGTGGGAACTTCTGTTCCTCACTGATGATGCGAAAGAGCTTCTCACAGGTGTAATCTCCCTCGACTTCCGTATGAATGATCACGATGTCATATGCCTGCTGTGACACGAGCAGCAGCCCGCTGGTGCTCGTCTCTGCACTGGTCACGGCGATGTTCATTCGATCAAAGAGTGCTATCAACTGACTGTTGATATTCTCGTCACTGATAATAGTAATAATCCTGATGTTCATACAACCCCCGAACGTGATCTGCAGGAAGATTCTTGGTGTTCTACGTCTCAGTCTTATGTATTTTATCTCCAATGTCAAACCTTTTTCATACCACCAGCATCATATTCAGGTCGTGAACAGCATCCTGTACTCTGTCCATTCAGGGCAGCCCCTGTACAGATCTCCTGGAAACTCTGAATCTATTTGCCCGTATACACCTTATAGGCTATACTGAACTCGGAAGAGTGAGGGACAGCATGAAGATAATACAGATTCCAAGGCGATTCGTCGTTGATCAGTGGGGTGGTTCGGAGACATTCATCACAGAGACTTCTTCCCGGCTTCAGGAGCGGGGGATCACAGCAGAGATCATGACCACCACAGCACTGTGCGAAACACCCGAAGAGGTGTACCGGGGTATCCGTATCCGCCGATTCCCCTATTTCTATCCCTATCTGGGATTATCGCCGCAGGCGAAGGAGCAGCTGGATCAGAAGGCGGGAAACCTCTTCTCCTTTTCCCTGCTTCGGGCTCTGAGTCGTGAACGCGATGTCGATATCATCCATCTGAACACCGGGAAGCGGCTGGGCAGCATCGGGCGATATGCAGCCAGACGGCGTAAGATCCCGTATGTGATCTCTCTGCACGGGGGGAAGCTCACCGTGCCCAAGGGTGAGAGTGACACCTGGACCGAACCGACGAAAGGGGCGTTCGAATGGGGGAAGATCCTGGGATTCCTCTATGGGTCACGGAAGGTCCTCGAGGACGCGGCTGCGATCATCTGTGTAGGCAGGGATGAGTATACGGCAATATCACGGAAGTATCCGAAGAAACGGGTGAAGTATCTGCCCAATGGTGTCGATCTCAAGCGGTTCGCACAGGGTGACGGCACCTGGTTCAGAACGCTCTATAAGATCCCGGAAGACCGGTTCCTGATCCTCAACGTCGCACGTATCGATCCTCAGAAGAATCAGCTATCGCTCGTGCGCCAGCTCCCCGACATCCTTGACAAAGCACCCGATGTGCATCTGCTGTGTATCGGTAATGTCACCAGCAATCAGTACTATGAGGAGGTGCTCAAGGAGATCGCTATCCAGAAACTCGAGGACAGGATCACCATCATCCCCGGCATCCCCTATGAGAGTCCTGATCTGATCAATGCCTATAAGGCTGCAGACTGTTTCGTCCTTCCCTCTCTGCACGAACCGTTCGGTATGGTCGTCCTCGAAGCCTGGGCTTCCGGTCTTCCGGTAGCTGCAGCAAAACGGGGAGGGCTTCCCTACATCATAGAACATGGGAAGAACGGGCTGCTGTTCGACCCTGAAGCGCCGGCACGATTCTCTGAGAGTGTGAAAGAGGCGATCCTTGCGCTGGCGCTGGATGAGCAGGCACGGGAGCGGTATGCGAAAGCAGGGTTCGACGAGGCTACGAGTACCTACAGCTGGGATATGATCACTGACACACTGGTGGAACTCTACAGGGAGATATATGAAGATACTGTTCGTAAATGAGATAGGCGGCTTATGGGGCGGAGTCGAACAGAACATCCTGCTGGCGATACGGGGACTCTCTGAACGGGGGCATGCATGCCATCTGTTCTGTGAGCGCCTCTCTGACAGAGGGGTGGAGCTCTTCACTGATGTCTGTGTGACGGTGAGTTCAAGAGAGCAGGGACATAGCATCAAGGAACTCGTCGAGAAGATCAGGCCTCAGGTGATCTATGCCCATAAGATCGATTCAGCCGGAGAGCTGCTCAGTGCAGGGGAGACCCTGCGTACCGTGCGTATGGTGCACGATCATGATCTGTACTGTCCGAGAAGACACAAGTATTACGTACACAACCGTCATATCTGCCGTCATGCAGCAGGATTGATCTGCTATGCTGATCTTGCGTTTCTCGAACGGGGGACCTCAGGGTCTTTTCGCTATGTATCGATCAGAAGACACCGTACCGTCATGAAAGAACACAGGTCCCTGGACCTTCTAATTGCCGGAAGCCGGTATATGGTCGATCAGTTGGTACTCAACGGGTTCTCCCGGCAGCAGATCGCTCTTCTGCCGCCGGCTGTCATGTTCACCGATACCCGGGTCACTGCGGTACAGCAGACGAAGCGGATCCTCTATGTCGGACAGCTGATCCGAGGCAAGGGGGTGGATCTGCTGCTGGATGCCCTGCAGAAGTGCAGCCCTGAGATCTCCCTCGATATCGTGGGGACCGGGAACGATGAAGGCATGCTGAAGGAGCGGGTCTTCGATGGACCGCTGAAGGATCGGGTGGTATTCCATGGATGGGTAGACCACGAGCAGCTGATCGAGATGTATGATCAGGCCATGTGTTCGGTCGTACCGTCACGATGGCCTGAACCGTTCGGCATGGTCGGGCTCGAGGCTATGCTGCGTAAGCGGCCGGTGATCGGTTTTGCGGTGGGAGGCATCCCGGACTGGCTGAAAGACCGCGTCACCGGGTATCTGGTCCCTGCAGCCGATACCGCCATGATGGCAGAGAAGATCACCCGACTCACCTCTGATCCGGCCCTCTGCCGGGTGATGGGTGAGGCGGGATGGAAGAGCGTCCATGAACATTTCGATTTTACCGCATACATAGATCGACTTGAGCACCTATTGGAGGGAAGCACATGATACGAGTGGGAATACCGAGTTTCGGCACTGACGGAGGACGTTCTGGGATAGGAAGCTATATGTTCGAACTGATCAACCGCTTTGATGCCTATGATGAGTTCTCCTTCGAACTCATCGGGCCGAAGAGTGATGCTGACCACTATCTGCAGCATACCTCCCGCATCGGATTCTATCCGGTAGAGGGAGCAGACGAGTCCCCCATCAAGAACTATATCTGGAATCAGCGCAAGCTGCCGCAGATCTGCACAGAGCGCTCCTATGACCTGCTGTTCCTGCCTGCAGCGAACAGACGTCTGACAGGGAAAGCTCCCTGCCCCTCTGTGGGTACGGTGCACGACCTCGCCTCCCTGCATATACCTGAGAAGTATGACTTCAAGCATGCGGTGTTCAACCGCCAGATGCTGCCGAGACTCATCCGACGTCTCGATCACATCATAACGGTCAGCAGCTTTTCCAAGCATGACATCGTGAACTTCTCGAAGGTCCCTGAACAGCGGGTATCGGTGATCCATCTTGCAGCAGATGCCAAGCGGTTCTTTCCCGCAGACCCTCAACGGGCACAGCAGCTGCTGACGGCGAAGTACGGCTTCTCTGCCCCCTATATCCTCTACATATCGCGTCTGGAACATCCGGGTAAGAATCATGTCAACCTGATCCTCGCATATGATGCCTTTCGCAGGAAGACCGGACTGAAGTACTCTCTGGTCCTGCCGGGACCGGCAAAGGAACGGTCTGAGGAGATCTTCGCAGCTGCCCGGGCCAGTGAGTTCACTGATGATATCTTCTTCCCGGGATTCATCGATGCCGAGGATGTGGCAGATTTCTATCGTGGTGCGGATCTGTTCGTCCTGCCCTCTCGTTTTGAAGGGTTCGGTCTGCCGGTGCTTGAGGCCATGGCCTGCGGTACTCCGGTCATCTCATCACATGCTGCCTCACTCCCTGAAGTCAGCGGCTCCCATACGCCGCTGTTCGACCCGCTTGATGTGCAGCAGATCTCCGATGCCATCGAACAGGTCCTCGCTGATGCTCCTGCTCGAGAGCGGCTGATCACAGAGAGTATCTCCTGGGCTTCGGAGTTCTCCTGGGAGAAGACCGTCCAATCGACGATCGAGGTCTTCACACAGACCCTTGAGAGGAGTGCATCGAAATGAACCACTGTCTGATCCAGATCACATCCCTCTCTCAGGAAGATGCGAGCAATTATGCACAGGGTCTCCAGCAGCAGCTCTCTGCTGATCAGGTGCGACTCGTCTCGACTGAGGAATTCCGGCAGGAGGATGCCCTGTATGCGCTCTCTCCACAGTCCTATGATGTACAGAAGCTCTCCCTCGCAGTGACCGAAGGGCTCTCTGTCAGGCCGTTCTGTATCGTGTACGGGAAGACCGCACTGCTGATACAGCTGCCCGAGGTTTCTCATCGTATTGCCATGTTCATAGAGACTGACCCGCTCAAAGCAGCTGTCGTTGAGGTGGAAGAGCATCTTGCCATGCTCCAGCGCATGGAAGAACAGCAGCTCGATCAGCAGGAGGCTGAAGAGCTCAGCGGGCAGTATCAGCAGCATCTGCAGCAGTATCTGTATCCCCAGAGGGATCAGGCAGATCTGGTGATCCATTACAGTGAGACTCCGAAGGACTCGGTTCCCGGTCTCTCACGATACATCAAACGCATGGTCGAACAGGCTCAGGGTGCAGAGGAACGCAGCCGCGAAGCTCAGATCGACGAACTGCTTGATCGATTCTCCCACAGCAAGCGGGCCAGACGGTCCATGCAGTATAAGAGGGTCCTCTGGAAGACCGTCGTAAAGAGCACCCTGTTCATCAAACGCACGATCGATATTGCGGCCACGCTCGTAGCTCTGCTGCTGCTCTCACCCCTGATCCTTGTCGTCAGTCTGCTCATCAAACTCACTGACGGAGGCAACGTGTTCTACTTTCAGACACGGGTGGGAAAACAGGGCAGGGAGTTCCAGTTCCCCAAGTTCCGGTCGATGGTGGCCGATGCCGATAAGTTGAAGGATCAGCTGCTCAGCCAGAACGAGAGTGACGGGAAGGTCCTGTTCAAGATGAAGCATGACCCGCGGGTCACGAAGATCGGCAGGTTCATCAGAAGGTTCAGTATCGATGAACTGCCTCAGCTGTGGTGTGTGCTCAAGGGTGATATGTCTCTGGTCGGCCCCCGTCCGCCGCTGCCGAGAGAGGTTGCCCTCTATACCCAGGAGGACAGGAGAAGACTTGAGGTGACACCGGGATTGACCGGTATCTGGCAGGTCTCAGGCAGGTCCGATATCGGATTCGAGGATCAGGTCAAACTGGACGTGCTCTATATCGAGAGTCACAGTGTCTGGTTGGATATACAACTGCTGTTCAAGACCGTCCCGGCGGTACTGACCGGAAGAGGAGCCTACTGACATGAGCGAAGAACTCTTCACCCTCCTGGATGTGCCCATACAGAATGTGACGATGGATCAGGCGCTCGAACAGATCAGCTCCTGTACGTATCCTCATGAAGGGCCTGCCTGTGAGCTTCACTTCGTGAATGCTCACTGCATCAACGTATCGGCGAACGATGAGGTGTACCGCAGGATCCTGCAGAGTTCGGAGGCTGTCTATGCCGATGGGAGCGGGATCAGGAAGGCGGGAAGGATCATGGGGGTACAGATCGCTGACAATGTCAACGGCACTGACATGTTCCCCCTGCTGTGCAGAAGGATGCAGGACGAGCAGAAGAGGATCTATCTGCTCGGGGCCGCCCCGGGGACGGCAGAGAAGGTGCGTGACTGGGTGGGACAGGAGATCGGACCAGGGGTGATAGCGGGAGTGCATGACGGGTTCTTCAAAGAGACCGAGCTTGATGCGGTCCTTGCAGATATTCAGCATAGCGGTGCGGATCTTCTGCTGGTCGCTCTCGGAGTACCCAGGCAGGAACTCTGGATCAGGTCGGTCAGAGACCGCCTGCCGGTAGCTGCTGCCATGGGGGTCGGAGGTCTCTTCGATTTCTACTCCGGCAACATCCCCAGAGCCCCCCGATGGCTGCGGGCCATCGGCTTCGAGTGGGTCTGGCGTCTGATACAGGAACCGCGCAGGATGTGGAAACGCTATCTGATCGGTAATCTGGTGTTCCTGCGAAGAGTACATACAGCACAACGTAAAGGAAGTCCGTCATGAAGGTGATACTCGATCTCAGCCGCATCCCGAAGATCCCAGCACAGGGAGGGCTGCTCAAAGCCCCCTGCTTCTTTCCCATCATGGGAAAACCGATCATCCAGCATACGCTCGAAGCGCTCGAGCGAAAGGGCTGCCGTGAGATCCATATCTTTCTGTACGATTATGCTGATGAGATCGAACGGCTGCTCGGTGATGGAGAACGCTGGGGGGTGAAGATCTCCTATATCCTGCTCAAGGCACAGAAGCATCTGCTTGAGCGGATGCATCAGGCCCCCTTCATCGCAGATGATGAGCTGTTCCTCTTCGGGAACGGTCTGGTCCTGCCTCAGCTGCCCGATGATCTGTTCTCCTCTGAAGAGATGCTCGGTCTCACCGATGAGGAGGGCAGATGTCTGCAGTGGGCGGTGACCGATAAGGCCACGGTACTGCGTTTCGATCTGGTCTCACAGGATCCGATCTCGCCCATGGAACGGAAGCGCCAGGTCCCCATGCTCTCAGTCCGTACCGGTCAGGAGTATCTGCGCTCATGCAGGCTTGCTCTGGACAAACAGTTCGAAGGCTTGATCATCATCGGCCATGAAGTCAGAAACGGCATATGGCTGGGACCCGGGGTGAAGGTCCCGAAGACGACCACCCTGGTACCTCCGGTATACATCGATCAGCAGACGAAACTGGGAGATCATGACATCATCGGCCCGTATGCTCAGCTGGGCAGGGGATGTGTGGTAGATGATGAGAGTTTCATCACTGAATCCTCCCTCTTCGACTACAGCTACATCGGTAAGCAGCTTGATGTCAAAGAGTCTGTCATTCATAAGAACCAGATCTATCATGTGCCCCTCGGGACGGTCTATGCGGCAACCGATGATATCTTCCTGACCGATACCGCTGCAGCCTCACCTCTGGCGGAGAGCGCACCGGCTGCACCGTTCCTGTCGAGGTTCGTCGCACTCCTGCTGTATCTGCTGTTCCTGCCGGTCACGGCAGTGACGTTCATCTACTGCAAACTTTCGAGAGGGTATGCGCTGGAGACGACCGAGTATGTGCGCCTGCCCCAGCAGCAGATCCCTGATCAGCCTCTGAAGACGGTACGGTTGAGTACCTTCAAGACACGGCAGTCGATCAAGGGCCGTCTGATCAACCATTTCCTCTTTCTGTTCCTGCCCGGTCTGATGGGGGTCATCAGGGGGAAGGCCCGTTTCTGCGGATTGCAGCCGAGGACGGCCCGGGAGGTCGAGAGTCTGAACGAGTCCTGGAGGGAGCTCTACCTCTCGAGCAGCATAGGGCTGATCGCCGAGGCTGATGTCCTTTATCGTGAGTATCCTGATGAACAGATGCTCTATGCTACCGATATCTTCTACAGTGTACATGATACCTTTCGCTACAATGCCGTGCTGGTGGGCAAGTATCTGATCAGACTGTTCTCAGACAGGAACCGGATGTAGATAGAGGGCTGCTGTCAGTTGTATCGGTTCCAGGTATGGAGGAAGGTCTGTGTCTGCTGCTGCCAGGAGGGTTCATGGGGCTTCGGCTGTGAAAGCAGTACTGTGAGGTCCCGGTACAGCTCCTCCCGCGGATACCGCAGTGAGACCCTGCTGCGTCTGGCATTGTGTATCAGGTTTCTCAGGAGTCTCCTTCCGCTGTGCTGCGCACGCTCGCGGATCCTTTTGTCATCCCTGTAGCTCTGAGCCGTGGCGAACCTGCTACCGGTGCGGACCTCTTCGACATAGAGGAACAGCTCTACCCAGAGCTCTGCCTGATCGAGCAGGTTCTGCAGGGATGGGCCGGTCGTGTCGAAGGAATCGGGGCGCTGCTTGAACACGATCGCATCCCGATAGAGATCATAGACCCTCTGGGCGACGACCGTGGGAATACGGTCCATGATCGACTGCAGCCGATCGAGGCGGTCGGGAAGGTGGACGGTATAGGTCCCGTGGACGATACAGAGCCCGTCACCGAAGGCCAGGGCTGCTTTCTGCATGTTGCGTCGGATGAAATCCGGGTCGGGGAGCTGATGTGCAGGATCAGAGAGTGCATGAGCTTCTCTGATAGCCTGAAGCAGGCCTGAACCTCTGTTGAGCAGCAGTCTGATCGCTTCTACCTGCGGCAGAGCTCCCTTGAGCGCTTCGGGGCAGTTCCCGGTGATCACATCTTCAGGTCCCGAGAGTACCACATGACCGTAGAGCAGATCCTGCCACATCAGCTCATGCGGCAGCCGGTGGAGGTCTGAGATCGTCAGCGGTGCTCCGATATCGACATCGACCTTCAGCAGATGTTCATAGGTCTTCTGTACCTCCCGTACTGCAGGAGTGATCCTGTAGGGTGAGCGGGTGATCAAGAACAGGTCAAGGTCGTTGTAGAGAGACTCTCTGCCCTCTCTGATGACACAGGCCCCCTCCTCTCTGCCATACCCCCCTGACAGCACCAGCGCCTCGAATGCCGGACCGACCGCCTGCTTCACCTCTTCTGAGAGTTTCTGCAGGGTCTCATGGATCATCTGATTGAAAGCCTCAGACCCCTCTTGTGTATACCATATCATGCTGTTGTGTCCTTTCTGGCTTCTCTCAGTCCTGAGAGGAATCCTGCCCTTCTTCCTATGAGCTGAGCCATCCGTATATAGGGGGAATAGAGTATCGTCGCTGCGGAGTGTGACCGGGCGGCGAACTTCCAGTCAGACAGCACCTGTCTGCCGTAGGGGAGCAGGGAGTAGCGTATGAAGGTCTTCTCCCAGAAGCTCCAGGGGAAGATCGCAGCCTCTGCCTTCCCCTCTCCGTAATGACGCTTTCTGAACGCCTTCCATGAGTAGTTATGCGAATGATAGACCATGGACTCTTTGGCATAGACGATCTGCCATCCCCGCTCTCGAGCTCTCCAGGTCCAGTCAATATCCTCCGAGTACTGGATGTCAGCCCGGAACGGGCTATCTTCCCAGCAGCTTCTCTCTATCGCAGAAGAGGCCATGGAGAAGCAGTGTTTCCAGTACTGCTGCTTGGACCCGTCTCCATAGGTGTCTTCAGTATCCTTGGCGAACAGGGGGGTGCAGTCAGGGCGCGGGATCTGCCTGCCGAACACCGCTGCGACTGAAGGTCCTGTGAAACCGGAGAGCATTCGCTCCAGCCATCGTTCATCTTTCGGGGTACAGTCGGAGTTGATGAAGACGATCCGGCTGTCGTATCCTGCAGCCTCTTCGATACCCCGGTTCAGGACTGGACCCGGGACGTAGGTCCCTGCAGGGATGGTGACGATATGATCGGTATACTTACGGATCTCTTCGAGGGTCCCGTCTGTCGATTCATTATCGAGGGCGATCAGATGAAAGGGGCGGTTCTGTCGGGCGAGCATGGCCAGTGTGTGAGAGATCAGCGGCATGTCATTGAACTAAACCGCTACGCGGTGGATTAAGAAATTTCTCATAGACACCGTATCTTCATTTGAACATCGGCTTTGACCTCATATATGATATTTTCATGTGCTGTCAGCACATAGAAATAATCATTCACTATGAGGAGTA
>JAIPFY010000053.1 GCA_021736385.1 Spirochaetia bacterium
AGAAGAAAAGAAGCTACAAGAGGTCCAAGCCTCACAACCAGAAACGGCTAAAACCGACGGTCTATCGACTTCCCAAATCATGTCACAAGGAGGCTGTCTAACCTATGGATTACACGCCAAAAGATTTAGACCCAAAAAAATAGCCACCGGCAATGAAGCGGCGGCTATTTTCGTCAGGCTGATCGCAGTAGAGCAATACTCAAGAATTACTAGCTAGTCTTCTTTTTCTTGTGTCTATTCTTTCTCAACTTCTTCTTACGTTTATGAGTTGCGATCTTATGTCTCTTTCGTTTTTTTCCGCAGGGCACTATGCTGCTCCTTATCCGTGTAATATTACGTACAACATTATGCAGATATCGTATTGACTCGTCAAGTCCCCCGGGTCCGATTGATGTTTTCTTGGATGAAAGCTATACTGCATAACAAGAAACAGGGAGACCTTCATCGTGAACATACTCATTTTCGGACTTGGATCACATGGCGGTGGGGTCAGTGCCGCACGATACTTCGCTGCTGCCGGACACACCATCCGCGTCACCGATCTGCAGCAGGCAGATGCCCTGCAGGAGTCACTGAACATGCTCAGTGATCATGCCATCGAGTTCATCCTGGGGACCCACCGGATGGAAGATGTGCTCTGGGCCGATCTGGTGATCAAGAATCCAGCAGTCCCCTCCGATGCACCACTGCTCTGTGCAGCGAAGGAACTCTCGTCCGATATAGGGTATTTCTTCCGTCATACCCGGATGCCTCTGATCACCATCACCGGGACCAAGGGAAAGTCGACTACCACCGCCCTGCTCTCTCATATACTCTCTGATGCGAATATGGAAGTGTTCACCGGTGGTAATATCGGGATCTCCCCGCTCGAATTCATCGAGCAGGTCCAGCAGAACCGATCTGACAGGGCAGCTGTCGTGCTCGAACTCTCTTCCTGGCAGATACACGATCTCTCACGCAGGGCCTTCAGAGCACCGCAGATGGTGATCTTCACATCGATCCTTCCCGATCATCAGGACCGGTACCAGTCGATGGATGCCTACATCAGAGACAAGCTGTCCCTGTTCTCTGCAGAGACCCCTGTTGCCTGTGCGGTCCTTCCCGCTGATGATCGGTACCTGCAGCCCTATCTCCCGGACATAGATGCACGATCGATCTTCTTCTTTACTCGAGAGGACACACTCGCCCCGCCTTTCAGCGGCATCTCCTATGCGGCAGGGGTACTGACCATATACGATCACGGGCAGATCACACTGCAGAGGACCTGTACGTTCGATACTGCCTATCTGCCTGCAGTCAGTGCTGCCTGGGCCTACGGTATCCCGCTTCCCTCTATCCTGGGTGCTGTTGAGACGTATCAGGGGATCGCTCATCGCAGAGAAGTGGTGAGAGTCCATGACCATATCACCTATATCAATGATTCTGCTGCCACGATCCCGGAGGCTGTACGATTCACCCTCTCGGGAATCTGTACGCCTGTGCATCTGATCTGTGGGGGATGCGACAAGCAGCTGGATCCAGAGGTTCTGGCTGCAGGACTGCAGGGGGTATCGTCGATCCACCTGCTTGCCGGCAGCTTCACCGACAGACTCAACACCATCCTCGATCGGGAACGTATCCCCTGCTTCGGGCCATTCTCCTCCATGGATGCTGCGATCTCATCAGCACGGAAGTCCGCCGGCAGTGATTCGACGATCCTGCTCTCCCCAGGGGCTGCCTCGTTCGGGCTGTTCAGGAATGAGTTCGACCGGGGAGACCGATTCAAAGCTTACGTTCGATCCCTGTGACGTGAACGGTGCATCCGAAGCTGTTCTGCAGCACGATAGGGGTGATAGATCAGAGGGTTGATGATCACATCGAAACAGCCTTCCCGATAGATCTTCTGACCGCCGAAGCCTGTCTTGAAGAGTGTCAGGGAATGCAGATGGTGGTTCGGATCATCAGGACCGATGCCGTAGAGATCATAGCTCATGCAGCCTCTGGTGACCGCCTGTCTGATCGTATGCCACTGCAGAGCATACGAACAGGATCGCTTCGATTCGGTTCTCAGAGATGATCCGAACAGATAGAGCGCCCTGTCTCTGGTGAACAATACGATATTCCCCCCGATGATCCTGCCTTGATCCCATGCAAGATAGAGCACACTCTCGACACCATGGACCATGGGATCGGCTCCCGTCAGAAGCAGGTGGTGCAGATATCCGGCAGAACGGGGGATGAAATGATCCCTGAGAGCTGTCAGACGATAGGTCTCATACCAGAGATCGAACTGTTCACGACTGTGATCCCAGCAGGTGATGAGTATGGTGTCGGTTGCTCGTGTGATCTGCCGCTTTGCCCGAGTACGCATCTGAGTGTAGATGGCATCCAACCCGCCGCTCAAGGAGATGCGTACCGTACCCTCAGGCTGTACGGCATAGGGACTGCGAACGACTCCCTGCGGCAGATCAGGTACTTCAGCCGGCGGCTGCCAGGGGACATCGTAGCGCAGGAGAAAGACCCCAGGTCCTGTCATGCGGGTGATCTCACCGGAGAGGTCCCTGAGGTAGGCGAACCGCCGGTCAGACGGGACCGGGAGCTGCGGGCCATAGGGGATGTAGCAGAGGGCTGCACGGCAAAGCACGGGTCGCTTCAGCACCAGCAGCTGCTGATCATCAGCAGCTACGGCAAAAGCCTCCCAGCCGTTGTGCTGCTTGACAGCAGCCCAGTAGGAACTCTGGAAGGGGTCATCGAGGGACGATAACCCCTGCAGTGGTATGCGCGCTGCCGTCATGGGTGGAGATCGATCAGCCGACCTCTCCATCGGCCACAAGCGTACTCATCAGGGGTCTTCCTGCCACTTCCAAGCCGCTGTTCCCGACTCGTACTGCATTCCCGGCAGTCACGATGGGGACCTCGAAGAACGCATCAACCTTGATCCGCTTCTTCTCTTCTTCAGCCGGTGCCAATCCTGATACGGTCACAGGAGTACCGGGTTCTGCCCAATCGGCAAAGAGCACTTCTACCTGCTCATCCGCACCCTCGTCCCCGCTGCTTGCAGCCAGGAGCATCCCCTGACTCTTGACTCCCCGCAGTTTCGCCGGTTTCAGGTTATATACCACGATGATGTGCTTTCCAAGGAGCTGCTCTTCGGTGTAGTACGGTACCAGGCCTGACACGATCTGCCGCTGTTCACCGTTCCCGAGATCAAGCTGTTCGATATAGAGTTTATCTGCTTCCGGGTGTCGTTCTATCGCGGTGATCCGAGCCACTCTCAGATCCACACTCTGATTGAATCTCTGTTCCATCTGTCCCTCTTCTTCTTTCTGTTGTCGCTGCTTCTGGGTCCCTGAATACCGGGTCCTCAGTTCTTCGATACGATCATCTTCGAGCTTCTCGAACAGGATCTCTGGATCATGCAGCTCGGAGATGTTCCCGTAGGTGTGCAGATCACTCCAGGAGGCATCTGCAAGGCCCAGGAATGCCAGGATCCTTCTGGAGGTCGCAGGCATATAGGGTTCGGTCAGTATGGCAAGATCTCGGATCAGGTAGGAGAGCTGCATGAGCAGATCTGCCGCTGCCTGAGGATCGCTCTTACGTGATGCCCAGGGAGCTCCATCTTGAAAGGCCTTGTTGCCGATCGATGAGAGCATGAAGATCTCGCGAAGCCCATCGCGCAGTTCGGCTCGTTCGAGATGATCGGTGATGCGCTTCTCACGCGCAACGATCTCTGCTTCCAGAACGGGGTCGATAGTCCCCTCTGGGATCTTGCCCTCATAGAACCGACTGATGAACGAAAGGGTCCGGTTGATGAGATTCGCCAGATTCCCGATGAGCTCACCATTTACCTTCTCCTGGAAGTCTTTCCATACGAACATGGTATCTGATTTCTCAGGACGGTTGTAGAAGATATAGAATCGCCAGACATCTGCAGGGATGCCGGTATCCTGCACATCGTTACCGAAGATACCCAGACCCTTGCTCTTTGAGAACTTCCCGCCCTCGTAGTTGAGATATTCACTCGAGGACATATGATGGAGCATGGTCCATCGGTCTCCGGAAGCAAGCTGTGTCGAAGGGAAGATCACGGTATGGAACGGTATATTGTCTTTCCCGATGAACTGAAACAGCTCTACCTCATCGGGCTGTTTCCACCAGTATTCCCAGTCATCAGTATGATTGGCAGTGATGGAGATATACCCGATCGGGGCATCGAACCAGACGTAGAAGACTTTGTCCTCGAACCCCTCTTTCGGTACCGGGATCCCCCACTTGAGATCGCGGGTGATACATCGTTCTTTCAGTCCGTCACGCATCCAGCTTCTGGTCATCTGTATGGCATTACGCGCCCAGAACCCCTGTACTGACGCCGTATCCATCCACGCCTCGAGTTTCGGCAGGATCGCAGGCAGATTCAGGTACAGATGTCTGGTCTTCCGGACTACCGGGGTATTGCCGCAGACTCCGCACGCCGGCGTGATCAGATCGGTGGGGTCAAGCAGCTTCCCGCAGTTCTCGCACTGATCACCCCGGGCATCCTCGTAGCCGCAGTGCGGACAGGTCCCGTGCACGTATCGATCAGCGAGGAACCGCTGGCAGTGATCGCAGTACAGCTGTTCGATCTCAGCTTCACGGATATAGCCTGCCGCATCGACCTTTCTGAACAGGTCCTGTACGATCTGTGTCTGTTTCTCTGTTGAGGTCCTGCCGAACTCATCAAAGGATATCTCGAACCACGTGTAGATCTCATCATGGATCACATGGTATCTGTCACATAACTCACGGGGGCTCACCCCCTCCTGCAGTGCCCGGGTCTCAGTAGCGGTGCCGTATTCGTCAGTCCCGCACACATAGAGGGTCTCATAGTCATTGGATCTGCAGAATCTGGCAAAGACATCCGCTGATAACACCTGTATCAGGTTCCCAAGATGCGGGATATTGTTCACATACGGAAGTGCTGATGTAATTAGTCTTCTCTTTTTCATAGCACCTACTATATCCTGCAAAGCAGGTAATATTCAATACTGTTTGGTGCGCAAAGGACTCCACGGTTCACTTCTTACCCACTCCGACACCTCTGGTTTTCCGGTCGCGGTACTGGTTGGTGTCCATAGCGCCGAAGAAGTCGGATATTTTTTTCAGAACCCATTGACAGACCGGATCACAAACGGTATGTTAGTAATCACTAACTGATCATGGAGGATGCATGAAGGCACTTACCGCCAGACAACAGGAGATCATACAGTCATCACTGAAACTCATCACCGAAGGCGGCATCCAGCACCTGACCATCAAAGCACTCTCTGCAAGTCTCGGGGTATCAGAACCGGCGATCTATCGTCACTTCTCCTCGAAGCAGGAGATCCTTCTGACCCTGCTGCAGATCCTGGAAGATGACAATCTGCGCTTCCGGCAGACTATCGCCTCTGAGAAGCCATCGATCAGACACATAGCAGGGATGTTCTCCCGGCAGGGACAGCTGTTCATGCATAATCGGGAACTCTCATCGATCATCTTCTCTGAAGAGATCTTCCAGAACAACCGGGAGTTATCACAGAAGGTCCTGCAGATCTCTACCGAGCGCCATGAGATCGTACGCTCGATCATCATCAGTGCTCAGCAGCAGCGGGAGATCAGGACCGATATCGACTCCCGCCAGATCACGTTGATGATCATCGGGTCCCTTCGACTGGTCGTCCTTACCTGGCGACTCTCTGATTTCGGTTTCGATCTTGCCGAAGAACTTTCAGCTTCCTGGGAAGCCCTGTTCAAGATGCTGTCCTAGCATACGACAGGAAATCATATATTTTTTTATTCAGTAAGTTAGTTAGTATTAACTACATAGGAGCGATCATGGAAACATCTCTTACCCGCCTTCTGCATCACCCGCTAGCTGTTCTGGCAATGATCATCTTCATCTCCGCAGTACTGATCCTGCCGATGAGGACCTACTCACGGATCGAGACCGATATGGATGAGTATATGCCTCAGAGCCACCCCGCCTTCGTCTACAGCGATCAGGCTGAGCAGTGGTTCGATATTCAGGACGGAATCATCATCGCTATCGAGAACCCCGATGGCGTCTACCAGAGTGAGACCCTGCAGAAGATCAAAGACCTCACGAAAGACCTGCAGGAGATGGATTCGATCGACGATGCCGATGTGACCTCTCTCTACACGGCTGAGAACATCCTTGGATCTGAGTACGGGCTTGAAGTCGAACCATTCTACAGCAAGGTCCCCTCCTCTCCTGAAGATCTTCAGGAACTCCAGCAGCTCGTTCGGTCCAATGACATGGCGTATGGGAGGATCATCTCGACCGATGAGACTGTCGCCCTGGTCATCGCACGGATCGATGATGATGCCTTCACACAGTCCCTGTATCAGGAGATCAGGGAGCTCACCGCATCGTATGGTGGAGACGAGACCCTGTATGTCGCAGGAAGACCCATCGTTGAGGGTTCTCTTGCAGCTCTTGCCCCTGCTGATATGGCAAAGATGGTACCTCTGGTGATCCTGGTCATCATCGGAGTACTGCTGCTGGTCATGCGAAGCTTCAAGGCGACACTACTGACACTGCTCGTGGTACTCATCAGTGTCATCTGGTCCTTCGGGCTGATGGCCATGCTCCGCATTCCCATCTACGCGGTATCGACGATGCTGCCGGTCATGCTGATCGCCATCGGGGTCGCTGACGGGATACATCTGTTCAACCACCTGCGCAGATATATCTCAGAACACCCGCTTGCTCAGAAGAAGCAGGCAATCGCAGCCATGATCAGCGGCATGTGGAAACCGGTGATCATCACTTCCGTGACGACAGCCATCGGATTCGTATCTCTGGTGACCTCTGAAGTCTTCCCCATCAAGTACTTCGGTCTCTTCACGGCCTTCGGCGTCCTTACTGCCATGCTGTGCTCTCTGGTCCTCATTCCCGCGGGTCTCATGATCCTGGGGCTGCCTGTATGGAAGACCCCGGTAAAGAAGGTACAGACCCATCGTCAGAGCACATGCAGCACCTCTCTGTCCCGATGGCTGCTCACCCACACCGCACTGACGATCGGCCTGACTGCAGCGATCACAGCAGTCTCCCTGTTCGGGATCTCACAGATGTGGATCGATTCCAGCTTCCTCTCACAGTTCGAACCGGACAGTGAGATCGTCACGGCCGATTCCTTCATCAACAGCAACTTCGGCGGTACCTCAACGTTGAATGTCATCCTGGAAGCAGAAGACCCCGATACGTTCAAACAGCCGGAAGTACTTGAGCTGATGCTCACGATGCAGCAGGATGTCGAGTCATCGGTCGAGCTGGTGGGAAACTCCTTCTCTCTTTCGGACTACATCACCAGGATGCATATGGTCATGCATGCCGATGACCTGGCCTATCAGGTGATTCCGGATTCACAGGAGCTCATCGCCCAGTATCTGCTGCTCTACGAGATGTCAGGGGATCCGGACAATCTGCTCGAAGTGGTAGATTACTCCTATCAGAAGGCGAATATGACCTTTCAGCTGAAAGATGACAGCTCTCTCACGATCAACCGTGCCATAGATCAGATAGACACCTATGATCAGCAATTGCACGATCTGGGTATCGAGCTCAACTATGCCGGTTCCGGGTACCGGTCACTGGTCTTCTCTGATCTGATCCTTGAAGGGCAGATCGCCAGTATCCTCATCTCCCTGGTCCTGGTCATCCTGCTGCTCTCGTTCATGTTCAAGTCCATCCTGGCCGGACTGATCGGCGCTCTGCCGATCATCATCACCGTCTTCATCAGCTTCGGGGTGATGGGACTGATGAACATACCCTTGAGCACTACCACTGCGCTTCTGACCAGTATCGCCATCGGGATAGGTATCGACTATGCGGTCCACTATATCGAACGCTACCGTATCTACAGTGCAGAGACTCAGGATCCCGTCATGTCAACGATCCTTACGATGGACCATTCAGGACGGGCGATCCTCTTCAACGCACTGGTGGTCATAGCAGGCTTTCTGGTACTGCTGTTCTCAGCATTCCCCCCGAACCGTGCTCTGGGAGCACTGGTCTCACTGAATATGTTTTCCAGCTTTGCAGGGACCCTGACCATCATGGCTCTGCTTCTTGCCAAGTCACGCATCTATATCACGAAAGATACCAAAAAACAGGAGCTTGAAGATGAACAAGAGACGTTTGCATAACAGCCTTATCGTACTCTTCCTGACTGTCTCCGCAGTCTCGATGAGTGCAGCTTCCGGCTATACGGGAGCACAGATCATGCAGCAGGTATATGACCGGCCGACCCCGCAGGATCAGAGCGGAGAGTTGACCATGATCCTGGAGAACTCACGGGGAGATCAGCGCGTGAGGACCATCGAGCAGTACATCAAGGAGTATGATGATTCTTCGATGAAGATCATGTTCTTCACAGCCCCCTCTGATGTACGCGGTACGTCCTTCATGAACTACAGTTATGATGAAGAGGGCAGATCAGACGATCAATGGATCTATCTGCCTGCGCTCAAGAAAGTGAAGAGGATCTCTAGCGGTGGGAGCAGCGACTACTTCATGGGGTCTGACTTCACCTATGACGATATGGGACAGCGGACCCCGGGATCTGACATCCATACGATCGTCGGAGAAGAGGTCCTTGACGGCAGGAAGTGCATCATGGTGGAGAGTGTCTCAAAAGATACCGACTACATGTACTCACGAACGGTCACCTGGGTAGACCCTGAAAGCTGGACCGGTCTGCAGAAACAGTTCTACGACGAGGATGGGGATCTGCTCAAGCAGTTGACGGTCATCTCCACAGAAGAGATCAACGGTTATACGATGATCACGGAATCGGTGATGCATACTATCCAGAAGGACCACAGGACCATGATGTCCCTCGATGAGCTGATCCTCGATGCCGGTCTTGATGATTCGCTGTTCACCACACGGACCATGACCAGAGGGGTGCGTTAGATGACTGTACGTAAGACACTGATCGTCCTGCTGCTGATCGCTACAGCATCACTCTCCTATGCATCTGATATCTTCATGTTCGGAGAGGTCACCACAGAGACAGGAGTCATCCTCACAGAGGAGCTCTCGAGTTCCATGCTGCAGAACACCTTCGATCTGAAATTCGAATACTCGGGCAGCGATTCATACATGCTGTTCAACCCGGTAGTCTCACACAGCATGGATCGGGAAGTGAGTCTGGATGTGAGAGAGCTCTATGCAGATATCTACTTTAATAGGATGGACCTGAGGATCGGCAAGCAGCAGATCATCTGGGGAAAGACTGACGGGCTGTTCATCACCGATGTGGTATCACCCAAGGATCTTCGTCAGTTCCTGCTGCCCGATTTCAAGGATGTACGCATGGGAGTCACGGCTGTGAGGGCAGATTACTATGTCGATGATATCACCTTCGAGGCTGTCTGGATCCCGGTGTTCACGCCCAACCGGCTGCCGGAGGCCTCTTCCCCCTGGAACGCACAGTCGATCGACTTCTCCGGCAGCGATCAGGACATCGCGGCGGAGCTGATGAACAGTGAACTCTTCGCCCGTATATCCCTCTACAGCTCGAATCTGGACCTGGAAGTCGTAGGCGGGATGATGTGGGACGACGAACCCTACCCTGTGGGTCCGGAAACCTTCGACCATGCCCGACTCGGTGTTCTGGGCGGCAGTCTCAGCACCGAGGTCGCAGGACTCATCCTCAGGGGAGAAGCTGCGCTGTACACGGGAAAACCTTTCAGAGTCTCCACCGTATCCCTCGATCACATCGAAAAGGACTACCTGCATGCCATGGTCGGTATCGACTACCGCTCTGGTACCATGATGGTGAGCACCCAGTTCATCGAGAAGGTGATCCTTGATTATGACCAGCCTCTGGTAGCCGATCAGTGGAACCATACCATGACCCTGCTCGTGAACCGGGAGATCCCCTCACAGCATCTGGATCTCAAGCTGTTCACCTATCTTGAGTTCGATGAGTTCAATGCCCTCATCTCCCCTTCGGTGAATTACGATCTTTCCGATGCGATCAACATGGGCATCGGGGCACATCTGTTCTATGGTGAGACCGGGACCTTCGGTCAGTTCGATGATCAGGACCTTATCCATGCAGAGATCACGCTCAGTTTCTAGCCTCCACAGGACTCACGTGACATACAGCTCTGCCGGCTGCCTCAGGAGTCTCCTGAGGCAGCCGTTCTGTATTCCGAGACCATGAACATCCTTACCGTCAAACAGGTACCGTGCTCTACCTGCATGGTCATCGGAAGCCGCGACCCTCAAACCACTTTTCCCGGGCTCTGATGTGAAGCAACTCTTGATTGTGCACCGGGTATGTTCTACCATGATCATATCTGACTGCACACGTGTGTGCTCGAGTACTGCACAGCCTCGCTGCGGGATGGGTGCAGAACCCGGCATACCGTATGCATGGGGTCATGCTCCTTCCCGGGAATCCGGCACAGGTCCTCCGGTGCCAATCCGAAGGGTTCCCGGTCAGTACAGGTATCATATGAACAAGCAAACAGATTCACCTGAGTCGATCATGGAAGAAGCGGTGACCGGTACTGCCCCCTCATTCCCTGCTGCCAGGACCCAGGTATTCCTGCGGTGTATCGCAGGGAGCCTGTTGAGCGCTGCCGCAGGACTGCTGGTAGTGCTCTCCTATCCGCCCTTCGAGCTGTGGCCTCTGGTCTTCATCGGCTGGATCCCTATGATCTTCGCAGCCTACCGTGTCTTCCCCGAACGGTGGAGCAGCCTTGCCTCAGGCATCGGTATCTTCGCCTGGCTACAGGGCTACCTCGGGCCGGTCTTTTCCGATAGCGGTCTGTTCATGGTATATCTGCCGCTGATCGCCGGCGCCATCTCGTTTCTTACCGATATGGGACTCAAGCGTATGGCCAATCAGACGAACAACCAGCTGCTGGTGCTCCAGGGAGTCCTTGGGATGGCTCTCAGTGAACTGATCAGACTCTTCATCCCCATCGCAGGGACCTGGGCCTTCATAGCCTACCCGCTCTACCGGCAGACCTGGCTGATCCAGCCGGTATCGATCTTCGGCATCATCGGTATGGGGGTGATCGTGATGCTCATCAACTATACGCTGGCACTCCTTGTCATGCGATATACTGACCGGAACTGGTCCGGCACCTGGTGGTATGCTCCTGATTCAGTTCCTGTCTCAGCTTCTGTGGCCCATCACCACCGTGACATCTGTCTGTGGATCCTCTGCGGCTGGGTCGTGATCAGCCTGGGCCTCTACGGGGTCCATACGCTCACCTATGACCAGCCGATCGTAAGAACAGCCGCCATCCAGCCTGCGGCATCTCCGATACAGGCGGCAATGCATGATGACGAGGCAGCTGCCGGGCAGCTGCATCGACGATTGATCGAGATGAGCCGCGAGGCTGCTGATGCGGGTGCACAGTTCATCGTCTGGCCCGAAGGGACCTTCCTGTTCGATCCCTCCGAACAGGATCCCTATGACCTGCCTTCGATGGCACGCGAGAGCGGTGCCTACCATGCCATCGGGTACGTAGTGATCACCGATGAGAATCTCATGCGTAATGAAGCGACGATCCTCTCACCAGAGGGGTCCTACCTCGGGGTGTTCGGCAAAGACCATCCTGTTGCGTTCGCCGGGGAGACCAGCCTCTCAAGAGGTTCCTACCCAGTCTATGACACTCCGCTGGGCAGATTGGGAACGATCATCTGCTATGATCTTGATTATACCGACACGACCAGAAGACTCGCACGCAGCGGCGTGCAGCTGATCGGGGTTCCCTCCAATGACTGGAGTGCCATCGCCGATAAACACTACACCCATCTGGTCTTCAGGGCAGCAGAGAATCGGGTAGCCATGGTGAAGGCTGACGGCGGCGGGTTCGATTCAGCGGTGATCTCCCCTGTCGGCAGGATCATCGAGATGGTCTCCGATCCTGAGGGCAGAGAGGCTATCGTCTCTGCAGAGGTACCGATCGGTACGGGACGTGGGACGCTCTACAGCTATATCGGGGACTGGGTGGGCTGGTTGAGTCTGCTCCTGACGATCGGTATCAGCCTCGGCAGAAAGCGCCTGATCAAGCGGTTGGGATCTGACAGGGAATGATCACGATTTTCCATGGACAGGATCGCTCCTCTCGCGTATGATGTGTCCCATGGGATATATCTGCGGGATAGATGAGGTCGGCCGGGGGCCGATAGCGGGACCTGTCACAGCGGCAGCGGTGATCCTCCATGAGGATTTCCCTGTCGATCTGCTCGATGATTCGAAGAAGCTCTCAGCGAAGAAGCGTGCCCTGCTCGATGTGATGATCCGTGAACAGGCTCTTGCCTGGGGCATCGGCTGGGTCTCACCCAAGAGTATCGATGAGATGAACATCCTGCAGGCTTCTCTGCTTGCCATGGAGCGGGCATACGGGACGATGTGCAGAACCTTCGGTATCGACGATGCACAACTGCTGCTGATCGACGGGAACACCTTCCCTCACATGAACCATCATATGGCTGCTGTGATCAAGGGAGACGGCGCGGTACCTGAGATCATGGCTGCCTCCATCATCGCGAAGGAGGCACGGGATCGCTGGATGGTGCGGATCGCAGAACGCTTTCCGCAGTGGGAGTTCGAACGGCACAAAGGATACCCCACAAAACGACACAAGGCATTATGTCTCTCTCATGGGATCTCCCCGATCCATCGAACGTCTTTCAGGATTTTTTCTTGACGAAATCTACCGCTTTCTGGAATTCTTTGACAAAGTCATTCAGATCCTCTTCGAAGATGATCACCGACTGGCGTTCGAATCCGTCCATGGCGTTCTTCTTGCTCTCGACGATGTTGATGAACAGATCTCCGAACCTGTTCTCTTTCACATTGAAAAAGTAGGTTCGTTTATCGTTCGATATCTTAGTGGAAAAGACTTCTCCGCGTTTACCCATGTGTACTTCCTATTCGTTGTTCTTTTCAGGCATGCAGCCGCAGGCTCTGACATGCTGTAGTATCCTGAAAGTTCCCTCTTTATTCAAGTCCCATTCCCATCGGGGTGGTTCGATACCTGCACCGATCAGCTTCATCGGGCAGCCAGTTCCGGCCACACTGCGGGAGATCGGCTCCCCGGCCCTTGCTGCACGGCACAGCTGAGCCGATCCACCGCCTGCAGTCACTCAGAACTCATGGTACTCGGTAATATTCCCCATCTTCCTGTAGATACGCTTCAGCGATGGGAATATCCTGCCATACAGCCGGTACATGCGTCGGTAGAGTCGATGGTGCTCCTCAGACGGCATGAAGGTATCTTTGTAGGAGACCATCGCACCGACTGCATCCCGTACCGATTCATAGGTCCCGATCCCGTACTGCGTGATACAGGCAGCTCCGAGCCCTGAGGTCTCTGTCGTACTGCCCCGATGCAGGGGCAGGCCGAACACATCCGCAGCTATACGGCAGATGTGGTCACTGCTGCTGGCCCCCCCTGATACGGTGATACTCTTCATGGTCGTACCGGTCACCTTCTCGATGCGATGCTTCCCGTCAAGCAGGGCAAAGCAGAGGCCTTCGATCATCGCCCGGTAGATATGGGCACGGGTGTGCACCGAACCGAATCCGACCATCGCTCCTTTTGCTGTCGGGTGTTTGAGTCCCGGCGACCAGTACGGCTGGACCATCAGGCCCATGGACCCAGGCTCGGTCTGATCGAGCATCTGATCGAGCAGCTGCTCCGGACTGATACCTGAGAGTTCTGCTTCCTGCACCTCTTTGAACCCGAACTGTTCTTTGAACCAGGTGATCATCCAGAACCCTCTGAAGATCTCCACTTCAGGGTTGAACTGCTTCGCTATGGGCGCGGGATAGGAGGGCAGGAACTTCAGAGGTTCCAGGTACCGGGTACAGGTAGTCTCGATGGTCGCGGTGGTCCCGAAGCTCAAAGAACCGGCATCACTGGCGACCACCCCCATCCCGATGGTCTCACAGCCTTTGTCAGAGCCGCAGGCGATCACCGGTGTCCCCAACGGTAATCCATGTCTGAGAGCGAATACATCTGTTATCGCACCGATGCGTTCACCCGGGGATACCAGGTCTACCAGCTTCTCCCGTTCCACAGGATAGATCCTGCCGGTCAACGCATACGGTCCTGCCCATCGCTGCTTCTTATAATCGAAGGGGATATGACCGATCTGAGAAGCGGTGGAATCCCGCCACCGGCCGGTCATGCGTCTGTGCAGGAATCCTGAGATCTGCACATATTTGCAGGTTCGCTCCCAGATCTCTGGCTCATACTCCTTGATCCAGTTGCATGCACCTTCAGTCTGCATCTTCATGACTGTGTCATACATGCCTACGACCTTCAGGCCGATCGTTCTCAGAAGCCCGGGTCGGTATATGATCGAGGCCTTTCGCTGATCGAGCCAGAGGATGACGTTCCTCAGTGGATCTCCCTGCTCATCGAGACAGATCATGCTGTTCCTCTGGGTGGTCACTCCTATTCCTCTTATGTGCTGGTAGGGTCCTTCTGCGTGCTTCCTCAGACGTGTAAGAGCCCTCTCAAGCGAATCCCAGTATACCTGTGCATCCTGTTCAGCCCATCCCGGGTGCTCTTCGATATAGGGTTCATAGGCTTCTCTCTCCATCGCCAATAGGCTGCCGTGTTCATCAAAGATCAGGGTCCGTATCGATTGCGTACCGCAGTCGATCGACAGGGTACAGGTGCTGCTGCTCACAGGCCCTCCCTCAGGCTGCCGGCAGCCTGCAGCAGGCACATGCTCTGCATGAGATCAGGGATGTCTCCGAAAGACAGGGGTGAGCATATCGATGACGTACCGGTAACAGAGTTCATTCAGAGGCCTCCTGCTTCATCGAAGCCCTGTAGAGCTGAAGCAGTTCTCTCATGCTCTCGGCTGCCCGGACGCCGTCCTGTGCCATGATGGCATCTACGATCCTGCGTTGATGGAGCTGCTGGTGTTCCCGGCTTGCAGGAACGGCACAGCAGTTGACGCAGAGTCTCAGATAGAGCTCCTTGAGAGAGTTCAGCAGCATGGGATAGAGCCGGTTTCCCGATGCACGGGCCAGACGCCGGTGGAACAGGAACGTATTCAGTGCAAGCTCTTGGGTATGAGAGGATGATGTGAGACGTTCTCTGCGCAGAATATCTTCGAGTTCTGACAGATCATCCAGAGTCGCACCGAGAGCGGCACGGGAGGCGATCTCCGGTTCTATGAGGTCTCTCAGATCACAGAGGTCATCTGCGAGTTCCTGTTCACTGGAGCTGCTGCCGTACCGCATCATCGACAGCAGCAGATCGAGTGAACCTCGTGTATGATAATCGTTCACATAGGCTCCATGACGAGGGACTATCCTCACCAGCCCCTTACTCTCCATCTTCACCAGGGATTCATGTACGACCGGTCTCGAAACGCCGGTCCTCACCGCCAGTTCCCGCTCCGGGGGCAGACGTTCTCCCGCTTCGAAATCTCCTGAGATGATCAGCTGCTCAACATATTCTGTGAACGTCTGTGTGAGACTGGCTGCTTTCGTCGCTGGATGATCCATTGCTGCTCCTGAGTATGGTGGTATTACCACAATCGATCATATACCTGCTCACATATCATGTCAATTTTATTCACCCATTTTTTTCAAACACTCTTGACCCTCAAGCGCTTTTTCGATATAAATGTTCCTGTTGCCTGAGCAGCACACTATGCGTCCGTCGTATAATGGTTATTACCTCAGCCTTCCAAGCTGATGATGTCGGTTCGATTCCGATCGGACGCTCTTTACGAGCGTAGCTTTTCATCTAAAGGTCTGACAGTCTTTGACTGATCAGGCTTTTTCTGTTTTCAGAGGGTTCTGCGGCCTTGATGAGAACTCTCACCAACCCGAATTCCATCAGGCTGCTGGAGAACCGGACCTCAGAACTCCTGAACGGATCACATGAACAGCAGCAGACTTACCGCCATCACCATCATACCTGCGATCAACCCGCCTATCGCCAGATGGTGTTCTCCATACTCCTCCGCGGTGGGGAGCAGTTCATCCAGAGAGATATAGACCATGATCCCGGCAACCGATGCGAAGATGATACCAAAGGTGGTATCATTGAAAAAGGGCCGAAGCACGAAATACCCCAGAAGGGCACCGATCGGTTCAGCGAGACCTGAGAGGAACGATAACACGAAGGCCTTCTTCCTGCTCTTGGTCGCATAATAGATAGGAGCTGATACTGCCAGCCCCTCCGGGATATTATGGATCGCTATCGCTACGGCGATGCTGATCCCGAGCGTGGGGTTGGTAAGACCGCTCATGAAGGTAGCCAGACCTTCGGGGAAGTTATGGATACCAATAGCCAGTGCAGAGAAGAGGCCCATGCGTAAGAGTTTGGCTTTTTCTCGCTCCGATGCATGCTCGATCTTCTCAGTCACATTCAATTCATGCGGATTCTCATAGGCCGGGATCAGTTTATCGATCACAGCTATGAAGAGGATCCCC
The DNA here is from genome assembly GCA_021736385.1 of Spirochaetia bacterium. Classification (GTDB taxonomy): domain Bacteria; phylum Spirochaetota; class Spirochaetia; order CAKZLE01; family CAKZLE01; genus JAIPFY01. The sequence goes on from JAIPFY010000053.1 coordinate 16,458, forward strand.
AGGAAGAATGCAGCTACCGTCCACATATACCCGACCCTCTCTCCCATGACGGTACTGAGGGATTCTCTGGCTTTGACGAATATCTCCACCATGGAGACATAGATCATGACCCCTGCAGAGAACCCCAGAGAGATCGTGAGCAGCTTCGGATTGAACTTCTTGGACATCAGACCGATGAAACTGCCGATCCCGGTAGATAATCCTGCAAACAGCGTTAGCATGAAAGCGAATAGCACATTGGTGTCCATACGTGTTCTCCTGGCGGAAGTATCAGAGAGCCATCACATCACTTCGGATCTTTGCCTCGACTCATGCTCACAGGTCAAATGGTCCAGAGTGTTCCGGACATCCTGTACCAGCAGAGCCGACGCATATTCAAGTGCCCATGGCATCCTGCTGTGTAGTATACAGGAAATCAGCGCATACAGCCACCGAAATGTCTTGCTGTACACAGTCCGCAAGCAGATGCATATCCCCAGAGCGATACCTTTCATCGAGCTGCAGAGTCCCTTTCATGGCAGTTCTTGGGTGAAGTGGTCGGTGGGGGACCCACCGTCGATGTTCAGCATCTCCATCCCAGTCATGGGGGAAAGGGACTTCTGGCAGTTGTATGATCGCCTCCTTGCTGGACCCGGTATGCTGTGCACCTCCTGCGAGGCTCCTGGCTTCTGCGGCGGTGGTCAGATCTGACAGGCTGCACAGTCAGATTCATAAATATAATTTGACAAATCAACGATTCGATTATAAGGTGTATTGGTACTACCATATATCCAAAACAGGAGGTTCTCAATGAAAAAAGGAATGATACTCGCAATGATCATGATCATTGCAGCTACAGGGATCGTGACTGCAGCAGGGCAGAAAGAGTCTGCTACCGATGAGAAGACTTTTTCATTTATTGTAAAAGATATGACTAACCCGTACTTTCTCCGTATGAAAGAGGGAGCAGTCAAAGCCGCTGAAGAGTTCGACATCGATCTCTCTTGGACAGCAGCCCAGTTCAATGGAGATATTGAAGGTCAGATAGCACTGGTGGAAGCACAGCTTGCCCGCGACCCTGATGCCCTCATCCTCGTACCGATGAACGCATCAGCGCTCTGCCCGAAAGTGAAAGAGGCAAACTCACTCGAGGTCCCGGTCATCAATACAGACACGAGACTGGAAACTTCAGGCTGCGGGGATGCGGTAACCTTTGTGGGACTTGATGAGAAAGAGACAGGGATTCTTCTTGCCTCATTTGTGGTTGACTACTTCGATGGGAATGCTACGATTGCCATTCTCGAAGGATTCAGGGGAAGTTCGACTGCTGAAGAGCGGTTGGTAGGCTTCAATGAAGTATTTGCATCGGAGCCCGGGATGGTCGTCGTGGCGACCCAGACTGCAGAGTGGGATCGAGAGAAAGGCATGAATGTGACAGCAGACATCCTGCAGAACAACCCCGATCTGACACTGGTAGTCGCCTCCAACGATGAGATGGCTCTCGGAGCCATTCAGGCAGTGAAATCTGCAGGGAAGATGGACCAGATACAGGTAGTCGGGATAGATGCTGTGCCGGCCGCTCTCCAGTCGATCAAGAACGGAGAGATGCTTGCCACGATCGACGGGAATACCGATCTCATGGGCTACGAATCAGTCAAGACAGCGTATGAGTACGTCGTGAACGGCAAACGAGATATTCCGACCTGGATCAAAGTCCCGGCAACAGTGATACTCTCTGATGACATAACAGATCAGTACCTGCGATCACGAGGTATAGAACTGGACTGATATCCTCACCAAGCTGGTTGTTCTGCGCTGCATCCTACGATGCATGCGCAGAACTGAAATCCTCTATAGACTGCATTGGATCATGCACGAACTGAGTACGCTACAGGTGCTCAGCAGAAATGATTGAGGTTCATCATGTCAAAAGAACAGTACGTACTTGAGGTCAGAAACATCTCAAAAGCCTTTCCGGGTGTTCAAGCCCTGCAGCATGTCAATTTCTCATTGCAGGAAGGGGTAATCCATGCACTGGTAGGAGAGAACGGAGCTGGGAAATCGACACTCATCAAGATCCTCAGCGGTGTACATACCCCCGACGAAGGCGAGATCCTGCTCCATGAAGAGCAGGTGACCATTCATAACCCCCGACAAGCTCATACGCTTGGTATCTTTACTATCCATCAGGAATTAAGTCTTGCACTGCATATGAGTGTCGCTGAGAATATCTATCTGGGAATGGAGAAGCCGGTCAGATTCGGGAAATTCATCGATTGGGATCAGCTGTATGAACAGGCTGGAGCGATACTCAGGAAACTCGGGACTGCTATTGACCCAAGACAAGCAGTCGGTGAGCTCAAAGTCGGAGAGCAGCAGCTCGTTGAGATCGCAAAGGGTCTGGTCACCAATCCAAAGGTGCTCATTCTGGATGAACCGACATCGGCTCTATCCTCAAAAGAGATCATCTATCTCTTCAAGGTGCTCAACAGCCTGAAGCAGGAAGGCTTCAGTGTGATCTATATCTCTCACCGTCTGGAGGAGATATTTGAGATCGCCGATACAGTCACTGTGCTCAGAGACGGGCAGGAGGTGATCACCACATCCATAGACACCCTTACAACCAGTTCCATGACCACCTATATGACGGGAAAAGATATTAGCCTCATTGACCGTGACACATTCCGAAACACCGCGAAGCTGGGAGAGATCCTGCTGGATGTGCGAGATCTGAGCGGTCCGGGGTGCGATGCAGTCAGTTTCTCTCTCCGTCGCGGTGAGATACTCGGGATGGCCGGATTGATGGGGGCCGGGAGAACAGAGATATCGAAGATACTCTATGGAGCCGTTCAGAAAAGCAGAGGCCAGATCTTCCTGGAAGGAAAAGAGGTTGAGATATCTTCCCCTCAGCAGGCCTTGGCCCATGGCATCGCCTATACGACCGAAGATAGAAAGAATGATGGCCTGCTCCTCGAACAGTCCGTTATGAGCAACATTTCCATTTCGGTATTGAAAGAGATCGCTCGACGGGGATGGATCGGTACAAAAGAGCTGGAGATCTCAGATGCAGCAAAGCTCAAATACAACATCGTCACCTCGAGTCTGCAGACAAAGATCAAACACCTGAGCGGCGGCAATCAGCAGAAAGCACTGATTGCGCGGGCCCTGGCCTGTGAACTGAAAATGATCATATTGGATGAACCCACCAAAGGGATCGATGTCGGGGCAAAACAGGAGATCTATCATCTGGTCAGGGAGTTATCTGAGGCAGGGCTCTCAGTTCTGTTCATATCATCAGAGATATCTGAAGTTGTGGATGTGTCAGACCGGATACTGCTGATCAGGGACGGCGGCATAGTAACAGAACTGGATCGAACCGATGCATCGAAAGATATTGTACTCGAAATGCTGCTCAAGGAGGTCACGCATGCGAAAATGGATTAGTGAGCACCCGTTTATCTGGATAGTGGCAGTCATGCTGCTTCTCGGTCTTATTCTCAGTATATTATCACCCTACTTCCTGACAGCAGGGAATGTCTCAAACTTATTGAAGCAGGTATCGATCCTGGCGCTGCTCGCTGCAGGTCAGACTCTGGTCATACTCTCAGCAGGGATTGACCTCTCCGTAGGATCGATCCTGGCCCTTTCTGCCGTACTCATGGGAGGGATGATAAAGAACGCAGAAATGGCACCAGGACTGGCCATACTGCTTGGTATCCTTATCGCCGGCGGTGTTGGAGCATGTAACGGTATTGTCATCTCCAAAGCGAAATTACCACCGTTCATCGTGACTCTCGGGACGATGGGGATCGCACGAGGTCTTGCACTGGTCTATACGAAAGGCATCTCGTTTCAGATCTCTTCGAAACTGCTCCAGTTCATCGGAGATGGTACGATACTGGGTCTGCCCTTCCCGATAATCGTGGTGATCATCCTTTATGGCATCCTGTATCTGGTGTTGAAAAAGCATGTCTTCGGGAGAAACGTCTATGCGATCGGCGATAACGAAGAGGCAGCACGACTTGCAGGTATCAATGTGGACAGGCACAAGATCCTCATTTACACCATCAGTGGACTCTGTGCAGGACTTGCAGCGGTGGTCATGATCAGCCGTCTCTCCTCAGCCCCTCCCAATGTCGCCAATGGTTCTGAACTTCAGGCGATCGCCGCTGTGATCATAGGCGGTACCTCTTTTACCGGAGGCATCGGGAGTATCGAAACTACCCTGATCGGAGCCATGATCATGACGATGATGTCAAATGGTCTCAATATTCTTGGTGTCTCCTCCTTTTGGCAGCAGGTTTTTGTGGGATTCATAACGATCCTTGCCGTGTGGCTGGATAAACTCAAATCACGTCGCTGACCATCTCTTCAGATACGTACCTCTTTTTCAGCCTCTTTCATACTCAGGTATGGGAGAGGCTGTTTTCTGACCAACTCACCCACGCACTTCTTGTGCGTTGTACCGGTGATTGACAACTCCTTCACAGCGGGACCTGCTGCTGCCTGGAAATCCTGTGGTTCCCACGTCCTGTCCTCGTAACGGGCCCAGGAGTGCCTGTCATCTCCGAGTCAGGCATAGTGATCAGCTAGGAGTCTGTCGGAGTACAGCCCCCAATACAGGGGGAATTGCTCCCAACAGGACTCACATGATCACGATTCATGGTGATCATCGTAGATTACCGCTATGATTATCACATAGCCTCTTGTATATAGCCAGGGAGAGG
>JAIPFY010000054.1 GCA_021736385.1 Spirochaetia bacterium
CAAGCAGCTGTGCCAACGCATCCTCACGGTCTGAGACCTTGCCGGTCCTCATCAGGATATCGAGCAGCTCTTCGATGATCTCCTGCTTACCGGACCCCTTGAGGTCCAGCTCTATGACATCTTCTGTCAGTACATGCTTTAATTTCATTATGCCCCAACCTATCACGATGTATGGTTTTCTGCAAGCAGAGTACCCGCATCAGGCCGGCAGACCGGTTGATTTTTCCTCTCGTACCCGGTAATCTGAACCCATTCAGCCATAGTACTGAGACAGAGTGAACAAGGGGCATATGTATGAAAGGATTAATCATCGCAGCAGGGTACGGTACCAGATTCCTTCCTGTGACCAAGACGATACCCAAGGAGATGCTGCCGATCAACAGCAGACCTTCGATCAGCTACATCATCGAAGAGTTCATCGCCTCAGGCATAACCGATATCGTCCTGCTCACCTCCCGGCGCAAGTCTTCGATGGATGACTACTTCGACCATGAGATCGAACTCGAGAGCCTGTTCCTCCGGGAGGGGCGACAGGACAAACTCGATCTGATCAAGCCCTATGATATCCACCTCACGACCGTACGACAGCGCAGCATGCAGGGGACCGGCCATGCCCTGCTCGAAGCACGAAGTGCTATCGGTGACCAGCCGTTCGTCGCAGCCTATCCTGATGATCTGCATATCGGGAAGATCCCGCTCGCACAGCAGCTGATCTCGGTGTACGAGCAGACCGGCTGTTCTGTACTCGCGGCCATGCATGATCCGCCTGAACTGAACCGGTACGGGATCCTCTCCCTTGATGAGGACCGACTTCATGTGAACGGCATCGTCGAGAAACCGGCACCGGGAACAGAACCGAGCAGAGAGGCCTCCATCGGGAGGTTCCTCTACACCCCTGAGATCTTCGATCTTCTGCAGGAGGGCTGGGAGCAGCATACCGGCGGTGAATACTATCATGTCTATGCACTGCAGAAGCTGATGGATCAGAAACAGGTGGTCTACTGCCCGTTCGAGGGAGAACGGCTTGATACCGGTTCACCCGAGGGCTATCTGCGCACCATCATACGATTCGCCCGAAGGGACCCCGCATTGCTTGCTGTGCTTGAAGAAGAACTGCGTTCGATGCAGTAGCGGAGGACCCATGGCAGAACCCCGTCCGATCAGGATCGAACAGATCTCCGGCTCTGACAGAAGACAGATCAGAGCCTTCATCGAATTCCCCAAGGAGCTCTATCGGGGGAATGACTGTTTCGTCCCCTGGTTCGATCGCGGGATGCGTAAGATCCTCACAGGAAGACATCCGTTCTTCGAACACTCGCAGGGGGAGTTCTTTCTGGCCTACCGGGGACAACAGGTTGTCGGGAGGATCGCGCTGCTCGAACCGAAGAAGTTCAACAGCTACCAGGATCGCCGGGACTGCAGGCTCTACTTCTTCGATGTCATAGAGGATCAGCAGACAGCATACCTGCTGTTCGATCATGCGAAGAACTGGGCATCAGAGAGGGGCCTTGACCGTCTGATCGGACCACAGGGGTTCTCAGGCTTCACCGGTGCCGGGATCCTGATCAAAGGATACGAACACAAGGCCTCCATGACCATGATGAACTACCACTTCCCCTACTACCGGCAGTTCTTCGAGTCGTATGGTTTCTCAACATATAAGGACTTCTACTCCGCCGAACTCACTGCACAGACGTTCATACTCCCGCAGCAGATCAGATCGATACAGGAGATCAGCAGGAAGCGTAACGGGCTCAGTGTCAGGACGATCAGAGACAGAAGAGAGCTCAGAGCCCTGGGTTATGCGATCATGGAGATGTACAACGCAGCCTTCGTCACCCATGAAGAGTTCTGTCCCATGACCAGAAGAGAACTTGAGCAGACGATCAGGGATCTGCTCACTGTGACAGATCCCCAGCTGGTGAAGGTGATAGAACACGATCGACAGCCGGTGGGTTTCCTGCTCACCTTCCCGGACCTCACCGAAGGGATCCAGGCGGCGAACGGGAGGCTGACCCCCAGGACGCTGCTGCGTTTTCTCCATGAGAAGAAGAGTGCAGAGCGGTTCATCATCAACGGGATCGGCATCCTTCCGGAGTACCAGTCACGCGGGGGGACGGCGATCCTCTTCTATGAGCTCATGCAGACGCTGCAGAACAGGCAAGCCCGATCGGCAGAGATGACTCAGATCGCTGAGTCCACCAGTGATATGGTGCAGAGCATCAGAAAACTGCATGGTGAGATCTATAAGGTCCACAGGATCTATGAACTGAAGCTGTGATGGTCGGTCGATCATGCCCCCTGCTGTCGGGGACGTGCCCGGTCAGTTACGTATCGGTGCACGGTATCGCGCCGCCAGTTCTGAATAGTACCGGGCTTCCTCGTCCCTTCCCCTCTTGAGAGCCCCCCCTCCATAGATCATGCATTTCTCTGCGAGCACCTTACGTGCAAGGGTATCATGGGCTTCGGTGGCATGGGTGAGGAACCAGTGCCGGTCGACCAGGTCCCGCAGTCCCCTGATGTGAAAGATCTCGATCTGTCCATATTTCTCAGACAACTGCTGATCATGTCCGGCACGCTTGATGATCAGCGGTTCATCGATGTAGGAGATCTGGTGGCAGGCACTGTACCTGAGCCAGAACTCATAATCCTCTGCGACCTCAAGGTCCTCCCTGAAGCCCCCCAGAGCATGGAACACCTCGGTCCTCATCAGCACGGTCGACGGTCCGATCATGCACTTGTTCAGGGCATCTGAGAAGACATCACCTTCTCTGCGGTGTCTCCTCCTGCGCTGACTGACCGTACGTCCGTTACGGAGCCACAGCTCTTTCGTATGAACACAGGAGGTATCAGCAGCTGAAGCGAAGAGCTGGAGTTGTGAGGCAAGTTTGTCAGGGAGCCACAGATCATCGGAATCAAGGAACGCAAGCAGATCTCCCCGTGCATGTGCAGCACCACGGTTGCGCATGAGCCCGGGAAATCCCGTATGCTCATAGCGGTGGTAGTACAGCCCGGGATAGAGCCGTGGGATCTCCCCGGTACCATCATCCGATCCGTCATCAGCAACGATGATCTCCAGATCGGGACATTCCTGGAGACAGACTGACTCGATGGCTTCTTTCAGCAGTTCATAACGGTTGTATGTAGGGATTATGACAGAGACCATGACACATATCATAAATTGTTCTGATCATTGAATCAATGCCACCAGCCTCCGGTTTACTTCAGCCAGGAGGAACCAATGAAACATCTATTTTCACCTGCATCAAGACATCCTGTCCATCTGACAGCACTGACAGTGGCGGTTCTGCTGCTGCTGAGCATCCTTACCGGCTGTCCCGGTCCGAGTGAGACAGCAGATCTGCATCTCTCACTTGAACAGTACGCCCGGGGATCGAGGACCTTCAATCCCGATACCCCTCTGAGCGTCTCGTATTATGAGCTCGAAGGACTCGGTCCAGATGCTCACTCCTTTCTCGTCACCGCGGACTCTTCGTTCGTGACCATACCGGAACTGCTTGTCGGAGACTGGCATATAGAAGTCATAGGCTACTCCAGTGCCGGTGTCGGACTGGTCCACGGTGAGAGTATCATCGCACTGACGAACTCTGAGCAGACCGGTGTGATCAGTATGACCGAGTTCTACGGCACCGGAGGAGCATCGATCACGATCAGCTGGGACAGCAGTCAGACGATCGATCCGACTCTCCACACCTATCTGCTGCCCTGCGGCAGCACCGAAACCCCGCAGGAACTGACGGCCGACACAGCATCAGAGGGTATCTATACCTATACTTTGAGCGATCTCGCCTCCGGTGCCTACCGGGTCACTTCAGAACTCTTCTCGGACGGGGTTCGTATCGCAGGTAGTGCCGACATCCTGAGGATCGTGGATGGACAGATCACCGATGGCTCCCTGTCGATGGTCTTCAATGATCTGCTTCTCGGACTCGATATCACCATCGTCGATAACTCAGTGACTCCGATCGAGGGGAGCATCACCGGGATCCCCATGACTCTCGCTGCGAACACTCCGGTCCCCGTGACCTTCACCCCCTCGCCTGATTCGCTCCAGAGCGGTCTGACCTGTACCTGGTACGTCGATGGTATCCAGGAAGCAGTAGGGAATCCCGTGAATCTCACCTTTGGAATCGGGAAACACCAGCTTGATGTGGTCGTCACAGCTGATAACATGGGCAGTCCAGGATCGTCTTCCCTTGCTCTGGATGTACGCAGCGAAGTGCTCCCCGGCTCACTGGTGCTCTACCGGGCATATACCGATGGACTTGATCAGGAGTATCTTCTTGACGGGATCTCAGATCTGGAAGTGCTGCCCGATGGGCTGATCATCGGTGCATCGAGCATCAGTGATGCCGTGCAGAGCTATACCATAACAGGTGGGGACCTGCAGATCGAGCAGACCTTCATCGCTGACGGGACCCAGTACCTGCTCGACGGGGCAGATTCGATCACCGCATCTGATGACGGTAATCACATCGCTGTCTACTCCTCGAACTCGAACACCCTCTCGATCTTCAGTCATGTGAACGGCTCTGATCTGCTGACCCTCTCACAGACGATCCTGTGCACCGGTTCCAACAGCAACGGAGACTATGCCTTTACCAATATCGGGGGTATCGCCTTCAATGCAGACGGGTCCCTGTTCACCGCTGTCGACCGTGATTCCAAGATCATCATAGATTTCGAACGATCGGGCACGACCTATTCGTTCCTGCAGAACACCCTGTTCGCATCGAACCCGGAATTCGCAGACTGCAGATCGATCGATCTGGGATGCACCGACAGCACCGTTGCTGCCACCTCTGCCGCTTCGAACAGTCTGGTCATCATGAGCCGAGATGGACAGAACGATCTGTCGATCAACTATATTATCGATTCAGGCTCTGCTGTCGGGCTGACTGATGTCCATCAACTTGGATTCATCCAGAATGATACCATGATCGTCCTATCCTCGAACACGATCAGCGCGTTCACATACGACCAACCCCCTGTCGGACCATGGTCCCCCAGTCAGACCAGCTACCTCAACCCCACCACTATCCCGGTAGCCTTCAGCCCCAAGGACTTCACTGCTGATGCTTCAGGTGAAAGACTCTATGCAGTCTCCTCTACCGGTATGGGGATCATCTCGTTCGACTACAACACGGTGAGCGACCAGCTGACCTATGATGATTTCGTCTCGACCGATACCATCAAACCTGAGATCTGCAATCTATCAAGCGACGGGACCCACCTGATCATAGGATCCGGTACCCATGACACGCTCCTGCTCTATCAGATCGCCCCGGCCAACTGATCGTTCACAGTACCAGCGTATCCTGCAGCTCTTCAGGCTGCAGGATACGCACCCTTCTTCCGTCGATCAGGATCAACCCCTCATCGGCCATCCGTGATAGTTCCCGGGAGAGAGACGGTCGTGCTGCTCCCAGCAGTTCTGCCATCTTCTCCCGTGAATACGGTATCGAAAAATCGTTCCGGTGATACTGATCACGCATGCGCAACAGGTAATCAGCGATCTTCTGTCTCAGACTCGCAAGCTCTGCAAGGCGGACCCGCTCTGCAAGGAAGACCACCTTGGAACCCATCTCCTTGAGATACTTCTGCATCATGACCACATCAGCCTGGAACAGAGCAAGCACTCCGGCCCGTTTGATACAGATGATCCTGACATCATCATCGGCTTCTGCGGTCACCGGCAGATAGTTCACATCGGAGAAGAGCACGGCAGCAGCGATAGGATCTGGGGCACAGAGGGTCTCCACCAGCATGGTCTTCCCAGAATACTCATGGAACCGGGCACTCACCTTTCCTGCGAGCAGCACCATCAGTTCATCATACTGGGTTCCCTGATGACGGATCACCTGTCCCTCACTGTAGTGTTCCATGTGATAGAGCGGTTCCTTGAGCACCTCCGCGAGTCTGTCGTGTGTGAAGCTCGAGAACAGGGGGCTGGTTATGAGTTCGTCGTAGATATCCTGCATCACAGCAGCTCCGCAGCCAGTTCGGCCAGTTCGCTTCTCTCAGATTTGGAAAGTGTGACATGCCCGTAGAGCGGCTGACCCTTGAATGCCTCGACCAGATAGGTCAATCCATTCGAATCACTGTCCAGGTAGGGAGTATCGATCTGATAGGGATCCCCGGTAAGCACCACCTTGGTCTCTTTTCCTGCACGGCTGACGATCGTCTTGATCTCGTGGGGTGAGAGATTCTGTGCTTCATCGACGATGATGTACTGTTTGGGGAGTGACCTTCCCCGTATATAGGTGATGGCCTCGAGTTCGATCTTGGTACTCTTGAGTACCGTCTCCACATTCTTCAGTTCCGGTCGGGAGGTCTGAGAGGTGATCAGTTCCAGATTGTCATACAGCGGCTTCATCCAGTGAGAGAGCTTCTCTTCCTTATCCCCCGGGAGGAATCCGATATCTTTACCGAGCGGCATGACCGGACGGCTTGCCAGCAACCTGGTATAGGTCTTGTCATCGAAGATCTTCTTCAGTCCTGCGGCAAGGGCAAGCAGTGTCTTGCCGGTACCGGCTTTACCGACCAGAGAGACCAGTGCTATCGAATCATCCAGCAGGAGATCGAAAGCCATCTGCTGCTGTGCATTGAGCGGTCTGATGCCGGTGATCCCGTGGCTGTAGTCCTCTACATACCTGAGCATCTCCAATACTGCATCATACTTTCCGATCACATACTCCTGAGCAGTCTCTTTGATGGTGAACAGGACATACTGGTTACTCATCAGATGATCGTGCCAGGGCATGCTGCCGTCACGCTTGAACAGATCAGCATCCTTCTGTGAGAGCTGTGCCTCCACATACCCAGAATAGAGGGTCGACATGGAGACCTTCTGTTTCTCATAATCCACCGTATGCAGTCCCAGCGCACGTGCCTTGACCCGTGCGTTGATGTCTTTGGATACGAAGAAGACGTTGCGGTCTCCCTTCTGCTGCAGCGTCAGGCCACAGAGAATGATCTTGTTGTCATTCTTCTCATGCGAGAGTTCCGGAGCGATCGATGGATCGTAGGTCATCTCCACACGCAGCAGGGAGCCCTCTTCGATCTTCACTCCCTGTGACAGGTCACCCTTCTTCGCCCGTTCCTCCATGAATCTGATCGCATGACGGGCATTCCTTCCCCGTTCATCGGAGAAGGTCTTGAGCTTATCCAGCTCTTCAAGTACCCACAGGGGAACGATGACTTCACTCTCCTTGAATGAGAGGATCGCATCGGGACGATGGATAAACACGTTGGTATCGATGATGAATGTCTTCTCGTACTGATGGTTTGTATGCATGATTGAGTCCTCCATCTACAGTATACTGAATTTTTACCCTTTTTGGAAAAAAACAGGCTGCCACCCGGGTCTTCTCAGTCCCGAACGGCAGCCGTTCATCAATGCAGGTTCATCAGTCTATTTCTTATAGAGCTTTCGTTCCTGATACGTGGTATGCAGCAGATGGTGTGATTTCTCACTCAGAGGAGCACCGAGGTAGTCCTTGTAGAGTGTCTGGATCTCCGGGTTCTCATGAGAACAACGTATGGTTGACCGCTCGTCATCTGCATAGAGTCCGCTGATTCGCTGCAGCCTGACCTCATCAGTCGTCGCATAGGGCTGTCCGCCTCCGGCGATACATCCGCCGCGGCACGCCATGACCTCGATGAAGTGGTAGGGGATCGGAAGGTTCTGCTCACGAGCCTGTCTGACCTCTTCGATCAGCTCAGTGACATTACCCATGCCGTGAGCGACTGCGACTTTCACTTCAGTACCGTTGAAATCGACAGAGCCTCGTTTCACGCCCTCCATACCTCTGACGGCAGTGACGTTCACATCTTTCATGTTCTCACCGGTCACCAGGGTATATGCGGTCCTGATCGCTGCTTCCATGACACCACCGGTGTTCCCGAAGAGCGTTCCGGCACCGGCATACATGCCGATCGGGCTGTCTGCCTTCTCATCCGGAAGGTTCACGAAGTCGATACCACTTGCCTTGATCAGTCTGATCAGCTCACGGGTAGTCAATACCAGATCGACATCCTGTTGCCCTGAAGCGAACATGTTGTCATCTCTGGTGATCTCATACTTCTTTGCAGTACAGGGCATGATCGCTACCGAGAAGATATCTTTCGGATCGATCTTCGCCTTCTCTGCGTAGTAGGTCTTCGTCAACGCACCCTGCATCATCATCGGGGATTTCGCGGTTGAGAAATGCGGGATCATATCAGGAGCATACTTCTCCATGTAATCGGTCCATGCAGGACAGCAGCTGGTGATCTGGGGAAGCGGACCTGAGCCCTGGGTCAGTCGCTGTACCAGCTCCGAGCCCTCTTCCATGATGGTGAGGTCTGCTGCGAAGTTGGTATCGAAGACGACATCTGCGCCGAGTCGCCTCAGTGCGGCATAGGTCTTCCCGGTACATACACAGCCCGGATCGGCATCAAAACCTTCTCCGATCGCCACTCGTACCGCAGGGGCTATCTGTACGATCACCTTCTTGGTGGTATCATTCACGGCGTTGAGGAAGTTCCTGGTCTGGTCCTTCTCGAAGATGGCTCCGACAGGACAGTGGGCAGAACACTGGCCGCATTTGATACAGGGACTGTCGTCAAGCAGCAGGTTGGCAGCGGGGGCGATGATGGTATGCTCCCCTCTTCCTACGAACTCCAGCGCCCAGACACCCTGTACTTCCTGACAGACCTGTGCACAGCGTCCGCAGTTGATACATTTCTCAGGGTTCAGCACGATAGACGGGGTAGACTCATCCTTGGGCAGGTCTTTGAGTCTGATCTCATAGGGCTGCTCGCGAATACCGAACTCGCCTGCAAGCCTCTGCAGCTCACAGGACCCGTTCCTGCCGCAGGTGAGGCAGGAGTTGGGGTGAGTGGAGAGAATGAGCTCCAGGACGGTCTTTCGGATCTGATGCAGCTCAGGATCATGGGTGATGATACTCATGCCCTCTGCTACCGGGGTGGCACAGGCACGGACCATCTTGGGTGAGTTCTCCAGCTTGACCACACAGATACCGCATGCAGCCCATGCTGGGAGGTCCGGGTGGTAGCAGAGAGTGGGAATATTCACATTTACTGTCTTAGCAGCCTGCAGCAGAGTCATCTCTGATGATACTTCCACCGGGGTGCCGTTAATTTTCATATGTACAGTGCTCAACTGTTTCCTCCTTGTCGATCTTCGTCCTATCGAACGTAGATAGCTCCGAACTTACAGGTCTCAAGGCATACGCCGCACTTGATACAGAGTTCAGGATCGATTCTGTGGAGTTGACGACGTTCACCAGTGATAGCGCCAACCGGACATTTTCTTGCACATGCTGTACAACCGATACACTTGTCAGCCAGGATGTTGAAAGAGATGAGCTCTTTACACTTACCGGCCGGGCATCGTTTGTCTTTGATATGTGCCAGGTACTCATCCTCAAAGTAGTGGATGGTCGAAAGGATCGGGTTCGGGGCAGTCTGTCCCAGACCGCACAGAGAGGCTTTCTTCATCGCCTGTCCGATCGATTTCATCTGCTCCAGATCTTCCATCTCTCCCTCACCCTTGGTGATCTTATCGAGGATGTTGTAGAGGCTTCGTCCGCCGATCCGACATGGAGAACATTTTCCACATGACTCGTCTACAGAGAATCCGAGATAGAACTTGGTGACGTCAACGATACAGTCATCCTCATCCATGACGATCATACCGCCGGAACCCATCATGGAACCCAGGCCCATGAGGCTGCCGTAGTCGATGGGGGTATCAAGGTCGGCCTTGGTGATCACTCCACCGGAAGGACCGCCGGTCTGGACCGCTTTGAACTCCTTGTCGTTGGCGATACCGCCTCCGATATCGAAGATGATCTCTCTGAGGGTGGTTCCCATCGGGACTTCGACGAGTCCTGAGTTCCTGATCTTACCGGTAAGGGCGAACACCTTCGTCCCCTTGGAATCTTCGGTACCGATCTTGGAGAACCAGTCTCCTCCCTTGAGGATGATCATGGGGATGTTCGCCCAGGTCTCGACATTGTTGATGACCGTAGGCTGACCCCAGAGGCCTTTGACAGCAGGGAACGGAGGTCGTGGTCTCGGCATCCCGCGTTCGCCTTCGATCGATGCGAGCAGTGCGGTCTCTTCACCACAGACGAATGCACCGGCTCCGAGTCTGATCTCGATGTCGAAACTGAATCCGCTTCCCAGGATGTCTTCCCCGAGCAGACCGTAGTCTCTTGCCTGCTGCATGGCTATCTCAAGTCGTTTGATCGCCAGAGGGTATTCCGCTCTGATATAGATGTATCCCTGACGGGCACCACAGGTATACCCTGCGATGGTCATGGCTTCAAGTATCGAATGAGGGTCTCCTTCGAGAGTACTTCTGTCCATATATGCACCGGGGTCTCCCTCATCTGCATTACATACGACGTACTTCGTATCGTTCTCCACCTGCTTGGTGAAGTTCCACTTCATCCAGGTGGGGAACCCCGCACCGCCTCGTCCTCTGATCCCGGCTGTCTTCAGTTCACCGATCACATCATCGGGAGTCATATTGAAGAGTGCCTTCTCAAGGGCTGCATATCCTTCACGTGCGATGTATTCATCGATGTTCTCAGGATTGATGAATCCGCAGTTTCTCAGCACGATACGGAACTGTTTCTGGTAGAACTGGATATCTTCGACCTTCGCGTGCTTCTTGCTCTTGTTCTTATCGTAGAGCAGGCGTGTGACTTCACGACCCTTGACGATGTGCTCGCTGACGAGCTCTTTTGCATCTTCGGGTTTCACCTGTACGTAGAAGGAGTCTTCGGGAAGGATCTTGACGATCGGTCCCTGTTCACAGAATCCGAAACAGCCGGTCTTCACGATCTGCACATCATCAGAGACTCCCTGTGATGCACACTCTGCGATCAGGTTCTTATAGATATCATCCGCGCGGCTGGACTCACAGGCCGTACCGCCGCAGATGAGTATGTAATTCTTAATTGCCATTATCTGCCTCCATCATTAATAATATCGGCAGCCGGTCTGTCAAACACGTATTCACTCACCATCTGCTTGTTCATGACATGTTCTTTCACGATTCGTGCCGCTATTGCTGCATCGACGTTACCGTAGATCACATTCGGCATGCCTTCCACGATCACTTCGACAGTCGGTTCCACATAGCACAAGCCCATACAGCCTGTCTGTGTGACAGCCACATTATCAAGATTGTTCTCATCAATAGTCTTCAGGAACGAGTCCAATGCATCCTTGGCTCCTGCAGCAAGACCGCAGGTACCCATACCTACGATGATCTGCACGTTCTTGCCTTCAATATCTCTTTTGTTCAGTGCTCGCTTCTTTTCTTCCCGAAGTTTTCGTAAATCTTCCAGGGTCATCTTTGCCATCTCACTGGCCTCCTTGTTTAATCAACGGGCTCCCCGTATATTCTCCAGACTCTCATCCTGTGACTGTATGAAATCTCTCAACATGATGAGAGACTGGCCCATATGCAGATCCCCGAGGATCTCGATGAGTTCCGATCGATGCAGTTCGTACCCGTCTTTGGCAGGTCCGCGTTCGATCGAATAGACAATATGCATATCGAAGTCACCAGGATACGTTAATGCTGCCAGAAATGCTGAGGGCAGGTTCCCCACAGGCGGTGTATCTATATGATCAGCAGGGAAGGAGCAGGTGATCCTCGTGCCTTTCCCCGGTTCCGAGGAGATTTCGAACTCCCCGTCAGTCATACTCACAGCCTGCTGCAGGAACGGTATTCCCAAGCCGATCTTACGTCTGACATGTTTGGTGCCATCGGTATAGAACGGGTCACGGATCCGCCCAAGTTCCGAGATGCTCATTCCCTTTCCATCATCAGTGACACTGAAGCGAATATGCTTCGCGTCATCAGCAACGGTTACCGAAATATCCGATGCTTTTGCCTCGATGGCATTCTGGATGATATCCAGCAGGAAATCACAGATCGTCTCATGCATCGCAGCTACTTCTTGAATTTGGAAATGATACCGGGCAGCTGATCTTTCGTCACTTTACCAAAGACCTCTTCACCAACGACAAGTACCGGGGCAAGCCCGCAGCATCCGACACAGCGTACTGCCTCTATGGAATAGAGACCATCGTCAGTCACTTCGTTCGTCTTGATGCCCAGCAGATTCTCCAGCTCTTCAAGCAGCGTGTCCCCGCCCTTCAGATAACATGCTGTTCCAAGACAGACCTGCATGTTGTACTTTCCGGGTTTGGTCAGTTTGAAGAAGTGATAGAAGGTGATAACCCCATAGATCTTAGCCAGGGGAACTTCCAGTAACTCAGAAACACGATCGGCAGCCTCGCGAGGAATATAACCGTATTCCTCCTGTACCTTATGGAGAACCATAATCAGATTGCCGGGTTTCTCTTTCCACACTCTGATGAACGCCAACAGTTCATCAGGAAACTCAATAGTATCGTTTTTTACAGACATGGAACCTCCGAATCCCAATAAAGTTCATTGCATGGTGCATCGTAGAATAAATTCCATTTTATTTCAATAAAAATCTTAGCTAGATATATAAAAAATCTTGTTGATTTTATTATTTTTATTTATTATAGTTTATGTGACGCTATTCACTTATATGAGGTGCTTAATATGCATGGAGAAATGATCATACGCATAACGAAATACTACAGGATCCTACATAAACTGAAATCCCTTGGACTCGAGAGGGTGTTCGCCAACAACCTCGGGGATGCCGCCGGAGTCAATGCGACGATCGTCAGAAAGGACTTCTCGCTGCTCAAGATCATCGGACAGAAGCGCGGCGGCTATGAGATCGACAAACTGATCAGCAGTCTCGACAAGATCCTCGGTAAAGACAAACCCCAGAGAGCGATCATCGTCGGCTGCGGCCGTATCGGGGGTGCCTTGATGCGCTACCGTGGGTTCGCCAGTGACGGGATCTCCATCACTGCCGGGTTCGATATCAATTCGCACATCTGTGAAGAGGACGAATGTCCTATCCCGGTCTATCCCATGAACCGTCTCGAAGAGATCATCAAGGCAAAGGATATCCAGGTCGCTATCCTGACCGTACCTGAGCAGGAAGCCTCGGAACTGTTCAGCAGATTGAGCAGAGCGGGGATCAGGGGGTACCTCAACTTCACTCCCATCGGGCTGAAAGCTTCCAAGGAAGACCATGATCGTCCGTTCATCATCCATAATGTGAATATCGCGCTGGAACTCGAACAGATCTTCTATGAACTGAACATCTCAGATACTGATCTGGTCTAACGGATCCCCATGAGTCTCATGATCACCGGCAGATGGTCAGAATACCCCGCCCCCGAATAGACCGCATAGCGGAAGGGATTGCCGTCATCGGTCACCAGCGCACCATCACTGCAGATCTCCACCCCGGAGAGATCAAGTCCCCTGTGGTCAAACAGGTGATGGTCTCCAAGGATATGATCGAACTGCTTCCACTCACCCCCATACCAGTAACTTCCCTGCCGGGGAAGGTCTGTCGAAGAGTCGCTCCAGAAGTCGTACAACGGCCCCTCTGCAGCGCTCCTGTCCCCGGTGACTTCAAGCACCTGTGAACTCCTGCCGGGCTGCCGGACGATCAGCGCATGCTCTCCTGCCGGCAGACCTTCAGGAGCATCCGAGATACTGGTGTTCAGATCCCCTGCGACGATGACCAGAGCCCGGGGATGCTCCCGGTGGACCTCCTGCACGAGCAGTTTGACCAGCTTCGATGAGGCAGTTCTTGCCCGCTCGGTCTCACAGACCCCACCGGTCCTGGATTTCCAGTGATTCACGAAACAGATGAGCTGCTCTTCCCCCGCTGCGATATGGACCTGCAGGATCGAGCGGCCGCTGGTCCCCTGAGTATAGAGCGGACGGTGTACGGTCACCTCGGTGATCGGATACCGGCTCAGCACGCCCTGCTGTATCGCCGAATAGGGATCAGCGGTAGCGCTGTAGTATGGGAAGCTGCCGGCTCCGAGATACCGCTGCAGGTCTTCCAGGACCTGCTCCCCCTCTATCTCCTGGAGCATGATGATGTCCGCACCTGAATCTCTCATGATGCTGCTCATCCGCTCGAGACGGGTATGATACGCTGCGGCATCCCAGCTCCCGTTGTGCGGATCGAACTCATGATACTCCGCTCCGTCATGCTCCCCGTCAAAGAGATTCTGTACATTCCAGCTCATCAGGACCAGATGCTCCAGCTGATGCTCAGTGCAGCTGCACACGGTCACCCCTGCGGTGACACATACGGCCAGGAGGACCCCGGCTGCGGCGATACGGAATCTATGGTGTCTCATAGCACGCATAAACCACACAGACCTGGCGATGATTCAACGATCCTCACATCCGTGAGGATCGATCTGCGAATTCCTTGGCAGAAGTTGTCTATGAGTATATGATGGACAGTACAACGTGAAACGAATCAGGAGGCTATCATGAAACGTACCATCATCAGATCCGACCGGGCACCGGGGGCAGTCGGTCCCTATTCACAGGCAGTGGCTTCAGGGGGACTGATCTTCTGCTCTGGACAGATCCCCTTCGTACCAGGAACGAAGGAGTTCATCGCAGGTGGTGTGGAAGAACAGGCAACACAGTGTCTTGATAATCTTTCAGCAGTACTTGAGGAGGCAGGAGGATCTCTTGCCACCGCACTCAAAGTCACGATCTATCTGACTGACATGGCAGACTTCGGTGCAGTGAACGCGGTCTATGCGGCCTACTTCACCGATGAACCGCCGGCACGGCTGTGTGTCGAGGTCTCAGCACTGCCGCTGGGAGCCAGGATCGAGATCGATGCAATCGGTATCGCAGGATAGAGAGATCAGGACTCCGCACTGCAGCCGGGATCCCGGCTGTGTGCTACTGAATCACTGATCTGAGCAGACCGTAGGTGATGTAGAAGCAGAACAGTGCATCGTTGTGATCAAGGGATCCATCAAGGTTCCCGCTCTCCATCACCGCACGCCTGAGAGCAAGATCACGACCGCTCCAGAGCTCCGGCTCCAGAGCTAGCCGGCACCACTGAACGATGGCATCCCAGTGCGAAGTGCTGAACCACGACTGGAGAGCCCCGTGGTCCTCATAGACCGGCTGCACGTCACGGGCATCTTCCAGGAACTCCTGAAAGCTCTCCGGCATATGCAGGTTGTACTCCTGGAACAACTCGGACAGCGATGGGGTATACCCGAGGATGTCAGCATAGAGCGAGTAGATCGTCTGCCTGTAACTCACGCTGCATCTCTTGATCACCGGCATGAAGAGGCCCTCTTGCAGCAGCCCTTCAAGATCCATGTTCTTCAATGCTATGATAAGATTCATCTGAATCATGATCGGATTGTTCTGACGTATGAGAGCACGCACCTCTTCGGTGATCGAAGTACACCCGATCCTGCCGAGTGACTTGGCGGCAACCGATCGCATCCTCGCATCATCCGTATCGTGAAAGAGTTCGAGCAGGGCACGCTCTGTCTTGATGGAGGGATACGCCCCGAGGGCGAACACAGCATCCTCCTGCTGATAGCAGTCAGCATCCGACGCTATCTCGATCAGCTGCTCGAGCAGAGCCGGTCGTGTATGGTGGAACAGCGACTGGAGCATGGGGCTCTTGTTCGTCGAGAGGGGCGTGTGCAGCAGCCTGGAGATCTCCTCTGTCGCAGCATCATTGGCATTGTCACTGATGGCAAGCAGGACCGTCCGCTGTTTGAGCGGATTGGCGATACGGTTCAGCCGTCCGATATCGACATAGGCCTTCAGCCCTTCATAGGTCAGCAGCATGGACGCTGCCTGTTTCGCACTCACCCCGCCCTTCTCCCGGCTCTGTATGCTCAAGACCAGAGCGAACGCAGAGACTGCGGCGGCTATCCCGAAGAGCAGCACATGATCATTGAAGAGAGCGGGAAGTCTGCTTCCTACGATGCCCTTCTGCCGCAGATCGATGGAGAGTCCGCCGAGCATACCGAAGACCATGGAACAGATGGCGATGACGAAGTTGTTCATGGAGTTGTAGACGATCCCCTCATCCTCGGGTATCAGGGAGAGGAACAGCCGGTTGATGAAGATATTGTTTGACCAGAGGAAGAAGTTGGTCACGAAGCCGAGGACCAGCACCATCAGCAACGGGATGCTCAAGGGTACGATCATCCAGATGAGCAGACAGATGATCAGTGCGATGTTCCCGAGGATCAGGAACGGTTTGCTGCCGATGCGGTCCCCGAAGGCCTTGGCATAGACACCTGCAAGCACGATCGACAGCCCTGCGATGGTGGAGTAGAAGACGACTACACTGTTGGAGAAGCCGAGGTCCCTCCGCAGGAACACCACCGTCAGATTGATCAGCACGATCAGTGATACATTGACCCAGCCGAGCATCAGGGTGTTTCGCTCCTGTTTCTTAGCCATCGCATCGGCAAGGACCACGAAGAGGTTCCTGCCTCTGGTATAATCGATGGTCGCCCGGCAGGGGACCTTGCGCAGTTCGGAGACCGAGAGGGTGTTCGCGACAAAGCCGAGGAATTCCAGCACGATCAGTCCGAGGAGTCCTGAGAGCTCCTGCAGTGAGGTGACTGCCGTACTGAAGAGTTTTGCAGCTATGGACGAACTATGGAAGGATATGTTGACCTGAGAGATCACCTCGCCCCGGTTACGGCTCGTCGAGATCTGCCTGAGCAGCGGGTTGATGACCACTACCCCCACGAGTCTGAAGAGACAGAAGAGCGTATAGAGCAGAAGGATGACCCATACTGCCGTACTCCCGGAGAGAAAGAAGAGCACTCCATAGCCAAGCCCGGTCAGCCCCCGCAGGAACCAGAAGATGCTCTGCACAGAGAGCAGGTTCTTCCCTGCGAACAGCCTGGGGACTGCCGGCAGGAACACCCCGGTGATGAACACCGCCGATGAGAGATACCCGAGCTGGAGGTTCCCCGCATTGAAGCTGATCGCCAGAAGATAGACGATCGTATCGCCCAGGAAGTTGAAACCAGCCCCGTTGTAGAGCTGGAAGCGATAGTAGTGGCGCTGCCCTGTCTGTTTCTCTTCCTGAGAGAGATATTTTGTCTTCATATGCCTCTCATTCTATGCGCTTATGGTTCTTCTGGCAACATCAAAACAGGAGTTCGTCTATCACCTGCGATACATCTGCTGCAGAAGGAACTGAAGCACTCTCCAGAGCCGGCGAGAAGGGGATCGGAACATCCTGTCCGCAGAGGCGCCTCACCGGCGCTTTCAGCGCAGCGAAGGAGACTGCATCCTCGCAGATGCGGGAAGCGATCTCTGCCCCGATGCCTCCGCTTCGTACCGCTTCGTGCACGATCAGCACCCTGCCGGTCTTCCGTACGCTCCTATGGACGCTCAGCATGTCCAGAGGCGCAAGGGTCCTCATATCAAGCACTTCGACCAGCCCCTGCAGCAGAGGGTTCGCAGAGACCGCAGTAAGCACCAATGCAGTCATCCTGCCGTAGGTCACGATCGTCAGATCACAGCCCTCTGTCCGCACAGCAGCCGTGCCCAGCGCGATCGCATAGGGCTCCCGGGGAACAGCGCCAGTCGTATCATACAGCAGTTTCTGCTCGAAGAAGAGTACCGGATCAGGATCTCTGATCGCAGCGATCAGCAGTCCCTTGGCATCATGGGGGCTAGAGGGTACCACGACCTTGAGGCCGGGAACATGACAGAACCATGCTTCAAGACTCTGGGAATGCTGTGCCCCCGCTCCGGTACCTGAACCTGAGGGTGTCCGTATCACCAGCGGGACCGAAGCACTGCCGCCGAACATGAATCGATACTTCGCCGCCTGATTGACGATCTGATCCATCGCCACAGCCAGGAAGTCACTGAACATGAACTCCACGACCGGTCGTCTGCCCATGAGGGCAGCCCCGATGGCGACTCCGGTGAATCCCTGTTCCGATATGGGCGTCTCGATGACCCGCTCGGGACCGAACAGCTCATGGAGTCCCTCAAGCACATGGAAGGAGCCTCCATAAGCCCCGATATCCTCACCGATGAGAAACACCGTCTCATCTCTGAGCATCTCCTGCTCGAGGGCCTCCCTGACTGCCTCACGGTAGCTGCACTCCCGCAGCATCACGTCATCGCTCATGATCTGACTCCTTCAGCGGCAGATGCATAGACCAGTTCATCTGATAGGACATAGGCAGCATCCTCTGCAGATAGTGCCTCGTGCAGAGCATCAGAGGTCATCCGTTCCGCCTGATGTCGGATCTCAGCGAGCTCCTCACCGCTGCAGCCGTAGTCCGTGACCAAAGATGCGGCCATGCGGTCAAGCGGGCACAGCTCTTTCCATCTGGCTATCTCCTGCTCACTTCGATAGGTGTTCTTATCGCTCTTGGAATGACCTGCTATCCGGTAGGTGGAGAGGATCAGGAACTGCGGCACCCCCGAAAGAGCCGCCTCTCGTGCCGCTGTGACTGCATGATAGACTGCGATCGCATCATTGCCGTCTACCGATACCGGGGTGATGCCGTAGGAGAGGACCCGAGGGGTGATCTCATCATGGACCATGACCTCTGAAGGTCTTTTAGAGAATCCATATTGGTTGTTCTCACAGATGAAGAGGATCGGCAGCTTCCAGATGGCGGCAAGGTTCAAGCTCTCATGGAAGGCTCCCTCGTTCACCGCCCCGTCTCCCAGGAAGACTGCGGCGATCCGCTGCTCCCGGGCCTGTCTGATCGCAAGGGCGGCCCCTGCCGCTATGGGCAGCGCCCCTGCCACGATGCCGTTCATGCCCATGACTCCCTGCTGCCGGTCATACAGATGCATGCTGCCGCCGATTCCCGAGGCGCAGCCGCTGCGCTTGCCGAGCATCTCGGCAAAGAAGGAGACCATCGAAAGGCCTTTGCCAAGGGCCTGCCCATGGCCCCGATGTGTCCCGAAGAGCACATCCTCTGCCTGCAGGGCCATCCCGGGGACCACACTTGATGCCTCCTGACCTATGCACAGGTGCGTCGTCCCATGCATGGTCCCTTCGGCGAACAGCCGCTCGATCTGGAGTTCCGCACTCCTGACCGCATGCATCCGCTGATAGATCTCCACCGCCTGAGCCCTGCTCAGTCCCTTCTCGTGCCCTGTTTCTGTTCTCTGTTCTTCTTCCATCAGCTGGATGATGATCTCAGCTGCAGCGGCATCGGTGATGAGGACATCTACATACCCCCCGCGCAGGGCGGCATGGACAGCCTCCCCCTTCTCTCTGCCGTAGGCGACTGCGATGACCAGCGGGATCTTCCGAAACAGATGGGGATGCAGTCCGATGATTCGCTTGTTCGCCGGAATATCGATCAGGTCACCGAAGCGGTCGATGAACCAGCCGCTGATCATAGCCGTTCCCCCCGCCTCTCTGATACTCATGGACTCTTCCCCGGTAAGATAGCCTGCCCGGGTCAGCACATTGACTCCAGAACTGTTCGTACCGATACCGATACAGGCGACATCCACCTGCTGTGCCGCTCTGATCGTCCGGGCGATCTTCTCTTCCGAGGTGAGCCGTTCACACAGAGAGACATCCTGTACCATCATGGGGGCCTGCATCACATGCACAGAGGCTTTGAGCCGCTGCCCGAGCGTGCGGACAAGGGTGAACCCCTCGATATCGAGGGAGGCGGCATCGATGACCCCGTGCAGCTGCACGACGCTGATCCCGCTGTAGGAGGCATCGGGAGATACCTGATCGATCATATGATAGAGGGAGGTCCCCCACTCGATCCCGATACTCATGTCCGGCTTGAGCACTGATTCCAGGTACCGGGCAGCACGGGAGCCCACCCGCTGAGCCAGATCCTGTGTATCACCGGGGGTCTCTGCATTCGGCTCTATGAGCACATCCCTCATGCCGAACCGATCAATGATCGCTGATGCATGCCGGTGGTGCCGTTCCCGGGGCTTCTGCAGAGAGATGGTGACCAGATGCTCATTCCTGGCTCTCTTGAGGAGCTTTGAGACCAGAGAGCGCGAGATATCGAACCGCTGCGCGATCTGTGCCTGTGAGCGCTCCTCCATATAGTAGAGCCGTGCAATCTCAAGGAGCATCTCTCGCTCCTGATGGTTCTTATCGGTAAGGTGCTGTTTCATCATCACGTCCATATCACATTTGTGATATTTCTACCACGTCAGAACATATGTTACAAGTATCGAATGGACAATCGGGTAGGAGGATGAGCCTTAGTGGCTCATCCGTCCTCCCACAGAACCGTACGTACCGTTCGGTATACGGCTCCTTGTCAGTTCACGCACTCTCTGGCATAAAGGCCAGAGAACCATCGCCATCCCTTTTCATA
>JAIPFY010000055.1 GCA_021736385.1 Spirochaetia bacterium
CTAATGATGGTGGTAACAAATAGGAAGTATCACGATCAACTGGTTTGAATATCTGTCTCATCTTATGCACCTTTCTTGCTGTGTATCTATTCCCGAACTCTATCATATTTTTAGAGAAAAGTCCGACAGACTCCTAGAGCTCAACAATCAATGGCTGCTCTATTCGAGCTTCGGGGACAATGCTGTGACCAACGACCATACCAGAGAGGTGATACTGGGGAGGTCTGGACATCCCGCAGTTGATGTGCCTGATCGGCAGAGGTACCATTCCTGATAAGAACCTGCAACAGGAGGTCCTTCACTATCCCCTGCCCGAATCCTTTATTCCCTCACACGAGTCTCGCTCTATCTCGTGCCGGCAGCTTCCTACGAACCAGGGCATACGAGTCAGCGATCCAGCTGAAGATCTGCTCATCGGGGATCCTTCCATCATTGGCAATACTGTTCCAGTGCCGTTTATTGAGATGATACCCCGGGATCACCCCAGCATAGGCCTCACGTATGGCCAAGGCATCATCAGGGTCACATTTTACACTGATCATGGCACAGGTTGTGATATCTGTCAGGGCGAACATCTTTCCCATCACCTTGCAGACCAGGGTGGTCTCATCGAACGGGAATTCGAGGGTCACCCCGGCAAGACTCCTGACATACTCCTCGAAAGCAGCTAAGGTCATAGGTTATGTCTCCTTGTATCATGGGCGTATGAGAGAACCATCTCTAGAGACGAATCACTTCTGTGTTACTCCCTGCTCATCGACTGACCAGGAGAGGGCAAAGCTTCCTTGGTGCTCCTGTGCGCTCACCCGTATGCGATAACGGCCGCTCCGAGGGATCTGCAGGACCATCTCACCGGTGTCGGAGAACTCCCCAAAGACGGCTCGATCAGGATCGAGCATGAGCGTCTGAAGCTCTCCTTCGTCAGTCCGGACCAGATTCGAGATCGTATAGACCTCCCCGGCTTCAGCCTTGATCACCTGCTCCTTGTAACCATGGAAGCGAGTATAGGAACCGGAGGCATAGCCGGGAGAGAACTCCACTTCTCCTGTGCGGATACGGTAACTCCCCTGCGTGCACCCTGTACTGAACAGTATGATGATCACCACAGTCAGTGACCATCTCACCAGATAGCTTCTGCTGATCATACGAATCCTTCTCCCTCTCGAACCTGATCTCCATCACCGATCAGCAGCCTGCATACCGTACGATCGCTTCACAGGTCAACGGTCATCGTCCCCCGAATACTGTTCCACTGCTGATCGAACTAATCATACAAAGAACCGGAAAGAGAATCTACTGCAAGATCTCCAGATCATCCCGATCAGGCAGTTTTACGGCCTTACGAAGGTGAGCGAGAAAGCAAATAAGCACACAAGATCTGCCTCCATAAGACTATCGGGATGTATATCGAATGCAAGACATGGAAGATAGATCGTGAATACTGTGTCATGGAATGAAATAAGAGTATCCAAACGCTTGTTTCTGGTTTATGATGATCATGCTTAAGTACAGAAACTGCTCTCTCCATGGACTGAGGCCTGTAGAGAAGGTAGTACCTCACACGACCGTGAGCATATCCACAGAAAAAAGGAAACACATATGGTAACGTACAAGAAGGGGCATCAGATCAGTCTGCTGCTGATCATCCTTTCCCTTGCAGTACTCATCTCATCCTGCGATCCCTATGGGTCCTACCCGGAGGAAGGAGAGTACGGGAACAGCCCGTACGACGGGCTCCTCACCTGGACACGATATCCCGAATCAGCAGCCTACAGCAGCAGAAGCAACCATGCCTCTGCAGTCTTCGACGGCAAGCTCTGGGTCATCGGCGGCTATGGCTACGATGGATTCTTCTCCGATAACTATCTGGAAGACGTCTGGTGCTCTGAAGAGGGCCTGCAATGGACCAAGGTCCTGGACGATGCACCCTGGCACGGCAGAAGAGGCCATGCTCTGGCAGTCGCCAATGATAAGCTGTATCTGATCGGTGGCTATGCTGTTGATGAGACAGCAGAGAACACCAACGACACCAATCACTATATGAATGATGTGTGGGTGACTGAAGACGGTGTGACCTGGACAGAACTCACCCCCAGTGCTCCCTTTGGAGACAGGGCCTACCATGGCCTCGCCGTGATCGAGGGTGCTGATGACGACCCTGACACGATCTATGTGATCGCCGGCAGGAACAGGGGTATCGCCTATCATCAGGACATCTGGAAATCAACAGACGGGCAGACCTGGGTAAGAGTCCAGGACTCTGACACACTTGGTCGCCGGGGGGCGATGGGCGTCACGGTATCAGGGACGAGCATCTACATCCTCGGCGGGTATGCACAGAATTATGAGGCGACCTTCGATTCCGCTGCGAAAAGAGACTGGAAGAAGATCGTAGTGTTCGATACCACAACTAACTCGCTATCACGAGCAGGATCACCACCGAACAGTGACGGCATCAACTATGATTCACGGGCTCATCTGGAGCTGGTCACCTATGAGGGGAGGTGCTTCATCTTCCCGGGTGCATCGATCACCAGAGAGTATGAGAACTCACACCCGAACTTCTATTCCACCTACTCCTTCACTGCGCCAGGTACAGTAACACCTGATTCGGCAGGGTCCGGTTTCGGCCCGCGATACGGGTACACCGCAGAGGTCTTCGACGAGAAGCTCTGGATCCTCGGAGGCTACTCCCTGAGAGGATACGAACATGATATCTGGTATGCAGAGACAGAAGGAGTACAGTTATGAACAGTCCCATCGTGAAGACCCTGATCATCCTGCTCATCCTCCTGATCCCTGCAGCGGCCCTTACCGCCCTCGATATCGGACAGACCGGATGGGAATTCCATCTGGTCGATAACAACTTCTTCTACCCCAACTATGCAGCAGATCCCTTTGCCCCGCGATTCGAGGCATCTGACAGGTCACTGTCGATCAACGAGATCGCTCTGGATTCAGACAGCCGTCTGGATATCACCGCAGGCACGCGATTCTCCCTCTTCTCATTCAGAAGATCCGACGATCCCGATGTGGGGATTCAGCTCGATCTCTTCCTGACTATCCCCATGTACATGGAGGGCAGCAGCAATGACTTCCTGGGAATGGACGGCATATACTCCATTGGGCTGGTCCTCTCACCATCTGACTGGTTCACCGGCAGATTCTCCCGGCATCATATCTGCACCCATGCCGGCGATGAGATCGATAAACATCTGCAAGGCTCCCCCTCCATCGACTATGACAGCTCACCGACGATGCTCTCCTCTACCTATGTGCGTGATGACTTCGGGATATCGCTGGCACTCAACCCCCTCGTACCGATGGGGCTCTCCACCCGGGCGAACTCACTGCTGGTGTATGGAGACTTCTACTACTTCTGGCCAGGGGAGGATCCACTGGGAACACGGCAGATCAAACCTGCACGAGAGGCCTACTACTGGACGAACATGGGTATTGAGATCAGGACTCCTGATCTGTTCGGCAGCATCAGGGCCTTTGCAGCATACAATGTCAGTGCCTGGCAGGAACTGTCCTGGATGCCCTCGCATTCAGTCGATGCAGGCATCGAGATCCCGGGGGCCTTCGATGATCTGCTGCTGAGGGTCTCCTACAGCTACTACAACGGAAGGTCCCTCATGAACAACTTCTACAACAGACGGGAAGTCTTCGAAGGGATAAGCATCTCGATCGACAAATGACCCGGACATGAGAGAGCTCCTGCTGCAGGTCATTCATGCAGCAGGAGCTCTCCTTCGATTCATCAACTATATCATCAATCCAGAGATCATCCCAATTCAGCCCATCTCAGGAAATGAAGCAGCAACTCTGACATCGACCACGTTGTCTACTCATACCCAATGGAGGAGAGGAACTCAAGGATCACCCGGGCACTCTGCTGTGGACACTCCTCATGGGGGACATGTCCGCAATCATCGAATACTTCCAGTCGGGATGAGGGGAGCTCTTCATCCAGCTGCCGGCTCTGCTTGAGCGGCACGATCGAATCTTGCTCTCCATGGATGATCAGTACAGGCAGCTGCAGTTCCTGCAGCCGCTTGATGATCCCGGGATCCGAGGATGCCTTGGTATAAGCATAGAGTGCCCGGTCCCAGTTCTCTATCTGCAGTGGCTGCAGATACTGATCAAGCAGCTCATCAGGGATCTTTTCTGGGTCATACCAGGCATCTTCGAACAGCTCCAGGGGATCCTGTGCCAGTTTCCGAGTAGTCTTCAGACCGATCCGATCGAAGATCCTGAGCTTGAGCAGGGCACTGACGAACCCCGGAGGACCGTTCCGGTAGATCGCAGGATCTATGAGGATGAGGGCTTCGACCCGATCTGGATGTTCCAGAGCCATCTGCACCGCAAGGTTCCCCCCTGCAGAGTTCCCGATGATGACCGCTTTCTCGATGCCGAAGTGGTCGAGAAAGCCGATCGCTCGAAGGAGGATCTGACTTCGTGCATAGGGATCGGGAGCAGCCCCCCTCTCCGGGAGTGGACGTTCTGAGAGTCCGAACGCCAGCCGGTCATACCCGTAGAGGCTGTACTGATCGGCAAGAGCCGGAGCAAGATAATCCCAGGAGTGAAGATGTGACATGAACCCATGGAGAAAGAGGATCGGAGGGGCATCAGCAGAGGAATCATAGCTGCTGTAATGCATCGAATACGATCCGATCTCCACGAAACGATCATCAGGAGAGGCAATATCCTCTACCGGGGAGAGCCCTGGAAGATCTGCAAGAGAGGCACAGCCTGAGAGCAGCAGCACACACAAGAGAAGAAGCAACCACATCGTACGTTTCATAACCACCTCACATACCCTCTATGATACTACCGTTCTGCACCGTTGTGAAGCAACAGAGGGAGCAGCTTCAGCTGCTCCCTCTGTTCATGCGTAGTCTGATACCATGTTCATATTCCCCTACAGACACGCTCTGTGCTGCACTGCCCAGCTGAAGCAGCTCTCATAGATAGAGCCTGCACCACGAAGTCAGGACCCTGCTTCCAGTCGTTCCTACTTGTTGAGCTGAACGTGAGTGCTTTCGATGGCATACACGATCCACTCGTCGATATCGGTCACATGATCTGCCGAACGTTCGATGTACTTGAGCAGCATGAGATGCCGGCCGAGTTCAGCACGGGTCATGGGACTGCCGAGGGAGTTGTACATCTCATTGAGGGCTGATCGATAGGCCTTGTCGATGAAGGAATCGATCGCTGCTGCCTCTTTTGCTATCACATCATCCCGTTTGCTGTAGGCTGTTATGGTCTTCTCCAGCATGACGTAGAGATTATCTACCATGTCGGCATACAGGCCCTGGATCTCCGGGACCAGTCCGCCCTTGATCTTCGCCAGTACTTCCATCACATGGATCAGGTAATCCCCGATACGTTCGAGGTGATCGATGATCTTCAGTGAGGCTGCCAGGAACCTGAGGTCTGTGGCTACCGGTCGCTGAGTAGCGACGACTCCGATGAAATCATCCTCGATCTCGATCTCCCATGTGTTCAGCAGCTCCTCGTTCGCCCGCAGCTTATCATGGGGGATCACCGTACCGTTGTTCAGGGCATCTCGGACCAGCCCTACGGTATCAAGCAGCACCACCGCCATCTTCTCAACGCGTCTGCAGCCGCCGCTCACTCCTCTGTTCATCATATATGCACTCATACTACTGTACCTGCTTCTCCTGTATTTGTTCTTCTACTCAAGTCCATCAACCAAACTTACCACTGATATACTGTTCTGTCTTCTCATTCTTTGGATTCAGGAACAGATCAGCGGTCTTTCCGTACTCTTCCAGATACCCGGTCCTGTGGTCATCGACCATGTAGAAGGCCGTATAATCCGAGACTCTTGAGGCCTGGCTCATATTATGGGTGACGATGATGATCGTATAATCGTTCCTCAGCGTCGATATGAGCTCTTCGATCTTGGCGGTCGCGA
The DNA here is from genome assembly GCA_021736385.1 of Spirochaetia bacterium. GTDB lineage: Bacteria > Spirochaetota > Spirochaetia > CAKZLE01 > CAKZLE01 > JAIPFY01. Next base: position 5,948 of record JAIPFY010000055.1, read on the forward strand.
TCGGGTCCAGAGCGGATGCCGGTTCATCCATCAGGATCACTTCCGGTTGTACGGCGATCGCCCTGGCGATGCACAGACGCTGCTGCTGCCCTCCGGAGAGCCGGAGGGCATTCTCCTTGAGCTTGTCCTTCACCTCATCCCAGAGGGCTGCACCCCGCAGGCTCTTCTCGACCAGCTCCTCGTAATTCCCCCGATAGCCGTTGATCCTCGCCCCCCAGGCGATGTTCTCGAAGATCGTCTTGGGAAAGGGGTTCGGCTTCTGGAAGACCATGCCGATCTTCCTTCTTATGAGTACCGGGTCTACCTCTTCATCATACAGATCATGTCCGTTGAAGGCGACCGTGCCCTTGATCCATGATCCGGGGATCAGATCGTTCATCCGGTTGATGCTCCTGAGTACCGTACTCTTACCGCAGCCTGACGGTCCGATGAATGCAGTGACCGCCTTCTCAGGGATCGAAAGATTCACATCTTTCACTGCCCTGAAGTCACCATAATGGATGCTGACATCATTCAGCTCTATAATATGCCGTTGTTCCTGTTTCATGACTCTCCTCGTATTCCCTGCATATGCGACAGTACCTGTCACCATGCTCGTATCAGTTCTCTGTAACTTGTTCATCCTTGCACCTCTGTACCATCTACTCCAGACTCTTCTTTTTCGTGACTCGGTTTCGCAGATAGATCGCAGTCCCATTGAGCAGCATCAGCAGGACCAGCAGAGCGATGATCGCTGCGGCTGCGATGTTGCGATACGCCCCCTGGGGCCGCGAGGACCACTGATAGATCTGGATCGGCAACGTAGTGAACTTCGAGAACAACCCCGAAGGATCGACCGCGATGAAGGTGGAAGCACCGATCACGACCAGAGGGGCTGTCTCTCCCAATGCCCTCGAGAGAGCAAGGATGGTACCGGTCAGTATCCTGTCGATACTGACCGGCAGCAGATGATGCCAGATCGTCTGCCACTTGGTCGCCCCTACCCCGTAGGCTGACATACGCAGCGAATCAGGGATAGCCTTCAGGGCCTCCTGGGTATTGATGATGATGATCGGCAGGATCAGCAGCCCGAGGGTCAGCCCTCCTGAGAGAATGGTCCTGCCGTTTGCCGTCCCGTCTGTTGCCAGAGAGGAGAATACCGCCCCACTGGTCACCGGTTCCATGGCACGGACGAAGATCGCAAGGCCAAGCAGACCATAGATGATCGACGGCACTGCCGAAAGATTGAAGATATTCAGCTGCAGGATCCTGTTGAGCCGGTTATCGACCGCATACTCCTGCAGATAGATCGCAGCAGCGACCCCGATCGGGAAGGCGAAACCGAAGGTGATCAGCATGATCCACAGTGATCCGAGGATAGCCGTACGTATCCCGGCTTTATAGGGGTCACTGGACTGCTCGGTCACTAAGAACTGAGGAGAGAGCCAGGATCTGAAACTCAGATACGCACCCTCTTCCTTCTGTACGAACTCCTCGATGGCAGGACGGGAGAAGAGCGACTCAGTGAGCGTCCAGGTCCTCAGGACTTTCGGCTCGACGATGAACTCCTCGATGATCGATACCAGTTCCTTATTGGAGTGTTCCTCAAGAGATTTCTCTGAGAGCACCCGCCGCATGATCCCTGAAGAGAGATGTGAGTTCATCGAATCGATGAGCTCTTCACGGGTGAAATCCTTGACTGACTCCTTCCCGTAGACCAGTTCTACCGGATCTACCGAATACCGCAGGGCGGCATACCCGAAGACCGAGTTGATGATCGACGAGAGCAGCAGCACCAGGAACAGTATTGCCATACAGGTCCCGATGATGAACACCACCTTCCAGATCAGGTCGGTCCGTCGTCTGCTGTGGATCAGGCTCTCCACCTCTTTCGTGCTTCCGAAATCGTTCATATGTTGTATCCCCATCACGCTACTCGTACTTCTGGTGAAATCTCACCGCGATCTTTCGCGAGATAAAATTCAAGGTGAAAGTTATGATGAACAGCACCAGCCCCAGGGCAAAGATACTGTTATAGTCTACTGAGTTGTAACTCACGTCCCCTCCCGATATTCGTACGATGTACCCGGTGATGGTCTCAGCCGCTACCAGCGGGTTCATGGTGAACTTCGGACCGGCACCTGCTGCGAGGGCAACGATCATGGTCTCACCGATAGCCCTTGAGAAGGCAAGCAGGAAGGTCGCTGACAATCCTGAGAGTGAGGCCGGGATCAGGATCTGATAGATCGTCTCGGTCTTGGTCCCTCCCAGTCCGTAGGCTGCCAGTTTGAGCTCTTTGGGTACCGCACTGATGGCATCCTCTGCCATCGTGGCGATCATGGGCAGGATCAGGATACCGATGACCAGTCCTGCAGAAGCGGTGTTGTAGATCTCCACCACATCCTCTCCGAAGATGGACCTGAGCAGCGGGGTCATGAAGGTCAGGGCAAAATAGCCATAGACGATAGTCGGGATACCGGCGAGCAGCTCCAGGATCGGTTTGAGGATCCTGCGGGTCTTGTCACTGGCATACTCACTGAGGAAGATAGCTACGAACATACCCAGCGGTATGGCAAGCAGCATGGCTATGATACTGGTAGTGAGCGTCGCATTGAGCAGCGGCAGGAACCCGAAGTTCCCGATCATGGGCTGCCAGGTCTTTCCTGTGAGGAACTCCAGAAGGCCTACTTCCGGATCACTGAAGAAGAGGAAGGATTCTCTCACAAGGATCACGATGATACCCACCGTGACGATGATCGACAGGAAGGCACAGGCGAACAGATAGGTCTCTATCAGTCGTTCATGAGGCCTGATCTTCTTACCGAATGGATGCTTTTGTATAGTAGTCATGACGTTCCTATATACGGGGTTTGAAAGGTGCAGGAAGAGGACACTGCATGCAGAGCCCTCTTCCCATCGTTCCTTACGAACCATTCATATCACTGATGATCCTGGCTGATTAATAGGTCCCTTTCATCGCATCAAGCCAAGCCTGTCGTCCGCCCTGCAGTACTTTCTCATTAGCCGGGAAGTATCCTACATCTACGATCTCTTCGTTCACATAGGAGAGGTAGAAGTTGATGAACGCTGCTACCTGTGGTTTCTCTCTCATGATGGTGGCATCTGAGTAGATGAACAGGGGTCGTGCCAGAGGATAGAGTGCCTCATCGACGTTCTGGCTGTTCGGTGTCACCCCTTCGATATCGAGGACATTCAGTGATTCTTTGTTCTCTGCGTAGTAGGCGTATCCGAAGAATCCGATGGAGTACGGGCTGCCTTCGATCCCCTGTACCAGGATGTTGTCATCTTCACTGAGCTGCAGATTGGCTGCTGAGAGCATGGGTTCCGGATCCTTTCCGAAGACCTCTTCGACGAAGTAGTCGAACGTACCGCTGTCTGTTCCCGGGATGAATCGCAGGATCGGTTCAGCAGGCCAGCTGGGGTTCACATCTGACCATTTTTCTGCTGTGGAGAAGATCTGTGCAAGTTCGTCAAGTGTAGCATTCTTAGCGAAGGTGTTGGCCTTGCTCACGGTCACTGCCAGGGCATCGGTCCCTACTCTGAACTCGATGGGAGTCCTGCCGATAAGCTTGGCTGCATCGATCTCTTTTGCTTTGATCGGTCGTGATGCATTGGAGATATCGGTCTCACCTGCGACGGTGAATCGTTCGAAGCCGGCACCTGAACCGATGCTGTCGATGGTGATGTTCCCACCATACCCTTCATCTTTGAATCGTTCAGCCATCCGCTCTGAGAGAGGATAGACGGTTGAACTTCCAGCGGTGATGATGTTCCCGGAGACTTCCAGGGGATTGACTCCCGGAAGACCGAACATCCCTGCTGCCGGTTCGATCCAGCTGTACGGGTCAGCTTCTGCCGGTGCAGCTTCCTGTTTTCCACCTGCGAATGCAGGGCTGATTACGAGCATGATCATGATAAGGATAGCAAGATATTTCTTCATGTGATTCCTCCAGATTGTTCTTGACTGGAAGATAAAGTACAAGTATGAGCAGATGGTTAATCGAATGTGAAAATACCATGAATTGTAAGAGATTCGATAAATACTGTGTTATTGTATGTTATGCTGCTATTTAAACTCTATTTTAGAGTGTATAATAATAGTCAGATCCAAGAAAAGAGGGTGAAAAAAATAGAGCAGGCTCTCAAAAAAATGGAACACCGATCAGAACTGACGATCGACGGAGTCCTGTGGCACAGGACTCCGGGGACACGTGGGTGCTCCTCCGGCTCGATCAGCGTCGTAGCACAGCTGTAGAAGAGCCGGCAGACTCACAGATACGAATCGATCAGAGCGCTTTGGGTATATCGAACTCCTCTGAAGGTTTTGTCTCCATCATATAGGCAAGGCGCTGGAGGGAGGCAAGGATCATGGTCTGCTCCCAGTTCTCCATCAGACTGAACTGACGAGCGAACTCATCCTGCAGCAGTGATGGATGCTGTGAGAGCACCGCTTCAGCCTTGGGGGTGATCTGGATGTTCACCTTTCTCTTGTCTTTCACATTCCGGTGTCTGACAGCGAATCCCTGATGCTCCAGTCGATCAAGGATACTGGTGACGGTCGCCTGTGAGAGACTGACATTCCTGGCGATCGTGGAGATCGGCTGATCAAAGGAGTGTTGTATCTCTTCCAGGATGACCAGCTGAGGCCCGGTCAGTCCATATTTCTTGATCAGTCGTTTCGACTGCAGTTCGAAAGCTCGTGTTATTCTGCGCAGACTCTTTACGACACATTCTGCGGATTGGTAGGTATTCATAGTGGCTCCTTGGATGCACATAGGATACGAAAGATTCCGGTATCCTCTGTTTGTTTAACAGGTATTGTTTAGATACCTAATATATAGTGTTGTAAGAACAATAATATAAATACGATTCTTAATCCATACCATAGAAACATTTTAAAGAAATGTTTTCATCTTTTTTTGATTATTATGCTTAGTATTTTTATTACCCCTTGACATGTTGTGGTACTTTTGTTTAGTATACTAATATATTATCACAAAACTAGAGAGGTACAACATGAAAAAAACATTAGTATGTTTAATGATCATCCTATTGAGTGTCACTGCAGTAGTCACTGCAGCAGGACAACAGGAAGAAGGAATAACCACCATCACCTTTGGTGATGTATCCTGGGACAGTGTCCAGGTACATAATAGGATCATGGCATTCATCATCGAGAACGGACTGGACGGATACGAGGCGAACTTCATCGCCGGTGACACCCTCCCGATCATAAACGGGATCGTCCAGGGCGATGTCGATGTCGATATGGAATCCTGGCACTCCAACTTCCCCGAAGTCTATGCTGAAGGGATCGCATCAGGAGATATCATCGACCTTGGCGCTAACATGCCGGATGCACCACAGGGCTGGTGGGTACCACGATACCTTGTCGAAGGTCCTGATGCTCAGGCAAGCGGACTGAAGAGTGTGGCAGACCTGCCCAAGTATGCCGAACTGTTCACCGACCCTGAAGACCGATCAAAAGGTCTGGTGTACGGTGGAGTCGCAGGCTGGTCACAGCTGATAATCTCAGAAGAGATCTACAAAGAGAACGGTCTCGAAGAGACCTTCAATCTGGGTATCGCAGGATCAGGTGCAGCACTTGCCGGGACCATGGTAGGAGCCTATACCAAGGGTGAACCCTGGGTAGGATACTACTGGGCACCGACTGCAGTACTGGGAAAACTTGACATGGTACGACTGCCGGGAAGCGAGTACGAAGCAGCAAAAGTGAACATCCTCGTCGGTAAGACCATGCCTGAGAAGGCACCTGAGGTCATCGAGATCCTCAAGAAGTACAGCACGACCGTCGATCAGAACAATGAATTCCTTGCTGCCATGAGTGAGAACAACTGGAGCTCAGAAGAGACTGCCAGATGGTTCCTTGAGAACAAGCAGGACGTATGGACCAAATGGGTCAGTGCCGATATTGCTTCACGAGTCAAGGCAGCCCTATAGGAAGACCATATGAGTGAAAAGAAAGAACAGCCGCAGATCGTCATAAAGAATCTGTGGAAGATATATGGTAAAGATCCCAAAAGGATCTTTACCAAGAAGATGCAGGATCTCAGTAAAGATGAGATCCAGGAGAAGACCGGCTGTATCGTCGGCATGAGGAACATCAGTCTCGAGGTCGAAAGAGGCCAGTTCTACATCCTCATGGGGCTGTCGGGAAGTGGTAAATCCACCCTGATACGTGCGCTGATCAGGTTGATCAAACCTACCGATGGATCCATAGAGATCAACGGTAAGGACATCACCAAGATGAACAGCGAACAGCTCCTTCATTTCAGAAGAGACACCTATGGTATGGTATTTCAGCACTACGGGCTGCTGCCACACCAGACGGTCCTCGATAATGCGGCCTACGGGCTCAAGATCCGTGGAGTCCCCAAGGGTGAACGCTACGCGAAAGCGATGAGAACCCTTGAGACTGTCGGTCTGAAGGGCTGGGAAGATTACTATCCCGGTTCCTTAAGCGGCGGTATGCAGCAGCGTGTCGGACTGGCACGTGCCCTGGCAAACGATCCTGACATCCTGCTCATGGACGAGCCCTTCAGCGGGCTCGACCCCCTGATCAGAAGACAGATGCAGGATGAGCTGGTAGAGCTGCAGGAGAAGCTGCAGAAGACCATAGTCTTCGTTACCCATGATCTGCATGAAGCACTGAAACTCGGTGATCAGATCGCCATCATGAGAAACGGGGAACTGGTACAGGTGGGGACACCGGAAGATATCGTGTCGAACCCTGCAGATGATTACGTTCAGGAGTTCGTCAGAGACGCTTCTCCTGCGAAGGTCCTCACCGCAGGGACGATCATGGAATCACCGAAAGTCCTGCTCTATGCATGGGAAGGTCCCAAGACCGCCCTGACCCTGCTTCGCTCGAACAACCGAAAGGCGGCATTCGTCGTCGACAAGGGGCATAAGCTCCTTGGAGTGGTGAAAGAGAGTAAGCTCGAACAGCTGCTGAACCTTGCAGAGAAGCCGAAGGGCATCCCGCTTTCAGCAATAAAGAAGATCACTTCGGTCACCGAAGATACCATCGTCGAGGACCTGTTCTCGATCGTATCGGAGAATCCCTATCCGATCCCAGTGGTGGATGAGAACAACAAGTTCAAGGGAATGGTGACCACCGACCAGATATTCGAATCAATAGCACCGGCTGCTGATGAAGGAGGCGACAATGATTAGTTTTCCAGATGTTACCACGATCCCGTTAGCCTCCTGGATCGATGCTGCCATGACCTGGCTGCTGCAGAACCTCAGTGGGTTCTTCGACGCAGTGGGGTTCATCATCCTGCAGGTGGTCCTGGGGTTCGAGACGATCTTTCTCTTCATCCCCTGGTTCATCATCATCCTGCTCGTAGGCCTTGCCGGGTGGAAGCTCGTCGGGTCGATACGAACCGGTATCACCTTCATGATCTTCATGTTCCTGATAGGTTCGTTCGGCTACTGGGAACTCTCCATGAGAACCCTGAGTCTGGTCATCGCATCGGTATTCTTCGCACTGCTTATCGGGATCCCATCGGGGATCAGCATGGCGCGGAGTGACAGGACTGAACGGATCCTGAAACCGGTCCTCGATGCCATGCAGACGATGCCGAGTTTCGTCTATCTGATACCGGCGCTGATGTTCTTCGGTATGGGAAAGGTTCCTGCCATGTTCGCGACCATGATCTATGCCGTCCCTCCAGTCATTCGTCTGACGAATGTCGGGATCAGGACCGTAGATATCGAAGCAGTAGAAGCTGCGAAAGCCTTCGGGGCAACACCCAAGCAGATCCTGTTTGATGTACAGCTCCCTCTGGCGAAACCTTCGATCATGGTCGGTATCAACCAGACTACGATGATGGCACTTGCCATGGTAGTCATCGGTTCGATGATCGGGGCGAAAGGCCTCGGAATGGAAGTCCTGCTGGCGATCAACAGGATCGAAGTAGGAAGAGGATTCGAAGCAGGTGTATCTATCGTATTCCTGGCGATCATCATCGACAGGATCACCTTCTCCTTCTCCCAGAAAAAAGAGAAATGACAGTATCAGGTACTACCACCATACGGTAATACCTGAAGAGTAGACACTACTACACGAGAGAGACCGCAGAGATCGGATAACGATCACTGCGGTCTCTCTTTTTCAGTGCATACGAGAAGCAGCCACAGACCTCGCAGGGAGGGCCTTCACCTCTGCCCTCACGATCTTCTGTTTAGCACTACCTGTGCATGAACTACCATACCCTACCACAGCGAAGCTGCATGAAATTTCTGCATGAACTACTCATACATATGCTACACTGTATACATGCATGGTGTACTATCGGTCATCTTGACTGATCCAATCTTATATGGAGCCGTATGATGCAGAGAATTTGGTGTGTGATAGGAATGATCCTCTTTGCCGCAGCACCCCTGAGTTCAGGTGCACCGGATGTCTCGGGGATCCAGTCGCCGCTCATCTACTATGGTAACTGGTCGGATGAAGATATCCCGGCCATGAGTCAGTTCGATCTGGTCGCTCTGCAGCCAGGTCACTATCAGGGAGCAGATGAGTCTCTTGCGATCCAGAGGATCAGAAGTACCGGCACTTATGTCCTGATGTATATATCCATCGGAGAGGATTCAGAGACCTTCAACGGAAAACCACCGCGTACCGGAGACGGCAGGGGGCCGGCCTACTATGATCCGGACCTGCAGCAGATCGTCTATGAACATCGGGGTATCGCCGGATTCTATCTGGATCAGTGGAATGCAGCAGGTTCGGTCTCGGGAGATAGCAGAGACCGATACAGTGATGGTATCCCCGACAGACATGGGGACTGGGGGGCCTGCTACGTACATGCAGGAGACCCGGCCTGGCAGCAGATCATCATAGAGCAGGCCGAGGAACTGGCCCGCTACCGGATCGACGGGTTCTTCCTCGATACCCCGGAGACACCCAACCCCTGGCAGGGCTACGGATGGACGGCAGAGGGCATGTATGATCTCATAGGACTGCTTGATACACACTTCCCGGACCATCTGCTGCTGCTCAACAGGGGGATGTTCTACTTCGACCCGAACAAGCCCTACCAGTATGTCTGGAACCCGGCAGAGTTCATCGATATCGCACTGTTCGAAAGCTATACCCTCGATAACAGCTATGAGCGCGCCTCTGGAGACCCTCTCGATTTCCAGATAAGCCCCTATCACGAACTGAACAGATACTATGTATCACCCAAGGTGAATGCTGCACTTTCAAGCCATCAGCGCACCATACCGGTGATCAACATCGACTATGCCCGGGATCCTATGACCTTCCCTGAGCGGTATCCGGAGCTGTATCAGCAGATCCTCTCAGATGCTGTCCATACCCAGGGAAGGAAAGAACTGATCACCGACAGGTACTTGAGCGAGATCTCCACCGTGATCATCGATCATCCCCCTGAAGCTGACCGCTCTGCCCCACGCTGGCAGAACACCACCCTCGGGAAGAAGACCGTCTTCGATGAGTATCTCTTCTATGATGTGATCGGGTTTGACTACACGAAAGAGGAGTTCAGCACTGCAGTGGCCCCATCCCGCCCCGGTGTCAGGAAGGTCATCCCGGGCGACCGACAACTGACCGTCCTGTGGGATGTCGCAACAGACCAGAGCCATCCGGTACGATACAACATCTACTATACCACTACACTCCCCTTTGATATCACCAGGGCTGAACTCCTTGCCGATGTCCCCTATATACAGAGTCCTGATTATACCGACAGAGGCTATACCAGCGCTGATGATGCCTGCCCCTATGAATATACGATCACCGGACTGACTGCAGGACAACCCTGCTATGTCATCGTACGGGCTGAGGACAGCACCACAGGCGCAATCGATCTGCAGAGCGGCCGCAGGGGGCCGAACGGCGGGATCGAAGAGACCAATACCAGGATCCTTGCAGGCATCCCGCTGCCGATGGGTCCACAGACGATACGCATCGATGGGAAGTTCAATGACTGGGCAGCAGTCCCCGCTGCAGCGTTCAGTGATCCGGCAGCCACGCAGCTTTCCGAGCTGCGTATCCATGATGATCAGAGATATCTGTACCTGCAGCTGACCGTTGACGGGATCTTTGACCTGAGTGACAGTGCAGTCTATCTGAACACCGATGGCAAGGCCTATACCGGCCATCCGGGGTTCAACGGAGCTGACTACCGATTCCTTGCAGGCTCGGTCTATGACTACACCTGGGACTGGAACTACCGCGGGGATATCACCCCGCTGTACTCCTATGACGGCAGCAGCTTCGAACTCGCCCTCCCCAAAGAGCAGATAGCAGCAGATCATATCGGTCATATCGTTCTCATAGCAGCCTATGGGCCGCAGGCAGGGACTATCCCCGCTACCGATACATCCGCTCTCAGCTACCAGCTGCTTGATCCTCCCACTGATACACAAGGCCCCCTGTTCAAGCAGGGAGAACCCTCGATCTCCCTCTCTGCTGATACGCAGTCAGTCCTGCTCTCCTGGCCTGAAGCAGAGGATCCCAACGGGCCGGTCGTCTATGACCTGATCGATTCGAACGAGCATACAGTCCTTACCGGCAGCACAGACACCGAGTATGCCGGGATCATGAAGAATCGCATACGTTTCCCCGTCCAACAGCTCGAAGCGCAGCTGCAGCTCACCATACGGGCACGCGACAGCCTGGGGAACAGCACATCCCTTGCACCGGTGACCTTCGATGCCGTACGACGAACCGAGCAGGATATCCTCAAAGGGATCATAGGGATCCAGGATGCATCTGCAGGAGCACATGAGAGTACGGTGTACTTCTCCAGGAGTGCTACCGGCAGGTACCCTGCGATGTATCATCTCACGATCGAGAGCAGTGACGATCTGCAGCGTGCAGAATACCGGAGGAACATCAGGGTCGAAGCTTCAGACAAGCCCGCATATGAATACATGTACACGGTCACCGGCCTCTCAGGTTCCTCCAGATACACCTTCTCATTGACCGCAGAAGACCAGTACGGCAATACCCGGTCAGATCTGTCTCCGGTCACAGTCAGGACCTCCGGAGCCCCGTATATGACTCGCGGCAGCATCGATGGCCAATTCGATGACTGGGAGCTTGATCCGCAGGTGGTACTGGTGGGAACTGATGTGATCGAGAACCGTCCGAAAGGTCTCAAGATCTATGATATCGACACACTCAGCTATGTATTTCATGCCGATACCCTCTTTCTGCTGACTACCATCACCGGGGAGCCTGCAGCACTGGATAAGAGCGTCTGTTACTACCTGAACACCGACGGTGATGATGCTACCGGCTACTCTTCACACGGATATGATATTCGCATAGAGGGAGACGGCACGGTCTCAGCATTGGCTGACAGCCACTGGAGGGTCATCGCCACTCCGATCGGGACGATTCCCATCGCGATCTCCTCAGACAAGAGCAACAGGATAGAACTGGCACTCCCCGGGGAGCTCATCGGGGGATTCAGTGACCCCATACAGGTCTATCTGCGATTCGGTTCCCAGCCTCCCGCTCTCACCCGGTTCGACGACTTCGGACCGTTCACGCTCTATCATGAGAACAGATCCCTGCCGACAGAGAGAGAACCCTTCCCTCAGGTGATCATCTACAGTATCGCAGGATTCTTTATTATGGTACTCTTGTTCCTTAACTGGGCAATACTTCCCCAGCTGCATCACACGGCAGCGGTCAAAGGACTGCCGCCTGAGAAGCAGGAAGACACTGACAGGAATGACTATACCATCTGAATGGCGCAAGGAGCATATCTATGAAGTTGACCGTACTCGTTGATAACACTACCCTGATCGATCAGTACTACCTCGGCGAGCCGGGACTTTCGTTCTATATCGAGGATGGTGGACAGAAGATCCTCTTCGACTGCGGGTACTCCGACATCTTCCTGCGAAATGCACAGAAGATGCAGATCGATCTGATGTCCCTCGATACCCTGGTACTGTCTCACAGCCATCTTGATCATACCTGGGGTCTCACCCACCTGATCAAAGCCTTTACCGAAGAGCGATTCGCCGGGCGCATGATCGGTCTACCGCACCTGGTGACCCATCCGAGGACGTTCGTCAGCACTCAGGAGAGCAGTATCGGAGAGATAGGATCTATCGTCCCGCTCAAACGACTCGATCCCTATTTCAGGCCGGTACTCACTCGAGACCCCTTCGCCATCACCGAACATCTGATCTTTCTCGGTGAGATACCAAGAGTCCTTCCGTTCGAACACTCCCCGGGGATCGGTATGAAATCTGGAGAGGATAGCCCTGATACCCTTCTTGATGATTCTGCTCTCGCCTACCGCTCCCCTGAGGGACTGGTGATCATAACCGGCTGCTCCCACTCGGGGATCTGTAATATCGTGCAGTATGCGAAACAGGTGTGCCATGATGAGCGGATCGTCGATATCATAGGGGGGCTTCACCTGCTGCAGCCCGAACCTGCACGCCTGCAGGGGACCGTTGCATACCTGAAGCGACAGGAGCTCACGGCACTGCATGCCTGCCACTGTACGGATCTTCCTTCGAAGATCGCCCTGGCTGCGGCTGCCCCGATCAGAGAGGTAGGGGTCGGGCTGACGCTCTCCTACTGAGAGGCACTCACTAACTTCAGAAGAACATACTGCACAAACAGGGAGTGACTGAGTCCACCTGATTTTCTCTATATCTTTTGTATACCGATACCTGTTTTTGTACTATAATCTTCTCAATGCGAACGCTAAGGACGTATCGCACATAAACTGTAATGAGTAATGGGATCAACATATGTATGACGTTCAAGACTGTATCATGTTCACAGCGTCGAACAGGGCCCGGGCGATCACCGAGGCGTTGAACGAACGGCTTTCTGAACATGGTTCGACACGCGTTCAACTGAATGCGCTCTTCTTTGTAGCAAGCACCCCGGGAATAAACCAATCACATCTTTCACAGCTGATGTGCATCAAATCTTCAACAGTAGTACGATTGATCGATCGTATGGTCAGAGAAGGACTGATCTCCAAACAGCAGCTCGACAGCGACCGAAGGCACAGTTCTCTTACCTGCACGGATAAAGGGCTGCAGCTTCTTGAGCAGGTGATGCCTGTCGTCAGGCAGTTCAACCAATCGCTGGAACAGGGGATCAGTAAAGAGGATCTGATCATCTTCGACCGGGTATATGATCAGATCGTCGAACAGGCCAGGAAGTTTCAAACTATTTCGTGTTAAAGCATCTTTTGCTGATCCCGGTTGATACCGGGTATGAAATATCGCACATACTGCACCACAAAAGCACTCTCCTGCTATGACAGGCAGCCTCGGGAACGGATGGCTCAGGGAGGTTCCGAGGCACTCTCTGATCTGGATCTTATCACCATCCTGATCGGATCAGGGAACAAGGATGCCCCGGTCCACCAGCTGGCCGCCCGGCTGCTCGAGCTCATCGACCAGA